>DAOPJS010000022.1:2078-10401 GCA_035399785.1 Alphaproteobacteria bacterium | reverse complement strand
TCCCGTTAATTTTTATAGTCTACTTATTTTTTATCCCTGTGAATCCGATTTTCCCGAATCATTTATATTATCCACAGAATCACTCACACGTACAATCATACGTGATTCACGTACGAGTGCCAAACACTTCTCTGCTTTTCGTAAAATGGGGGTTTGCTTCCCAACTCACCCGCTTCACTCTCAGCAACAAACTGAATTGATGAAAAACAAAGTGCCCCTGTTCGGAATTTCAATCAACACCGTCGTCAAATAAAAAGTTACTTATCCCCACGCGAGATTCCCACAACCCTTGGAATCCCTGATATGTCGGCGTGCGAGTCGCATAGCGTAAGATTAGATTCGTCCACGAGTCGTGAGACCGATTCCAGCTGATCGAATCCGATTTCCAGGAAGGCGCGGCCATGTGAAAAAAGATGCTTTTCCAGCCCGAAAATAATTTTTTTATAAAAATCCAATCCGTCTTCCCCCCCCGATAAGGCCAAAATCGGGTCATGATTCTTCACCTCAGCAGATAAATCCTGAATATGTGATTCCGGTATATAGGGCGGATTCGACAAAATCAGATCAAATTCCTGCCCCGTGACAGCATCAAAAAGATCCCCCTCAATTATCTCCAACCTATCCGCCACATGATTCTTAGCGGCATTTTCCCGCGCCACCGCCACCGCCGCCGGCGAAATATCGACAGCCACCGCCTGCGCCTGCGGCAATTCCGTTAAAAGTGCAATGGGAATACAGCCCGTGCCGGTGCCGAGATCTAATATTTTAAGAGGTTTCTGCATCATTGCGAGCGACTGCAAGGAGCGCGGCAATCCATTTTCACTTTTACTCTCTTTATTCTGGATTGCTTCGTCACTTTCGCTCCTCGCAATGACGTTATGGCGCTGCCTTGCCCACTTTAGCGCCGCCTCCACAAGGGTTTCCGTATCAGGACGGGGATCCAGCACATCGGACGTAACCTTGAAATCCAGCCCCCAAAATTCCCGCTGCCCCAGAATACGATATAACGGCTCCCCCGCCGCCCGTCTCGCCACGATTTCATCAATTTTGCCGATCTGCTGAGACGTTAACGGCGTCTCGGGCGCGGTAATATAGATATCCTCCCCATACCCCGTGGCGGCCTTCACCATGGCCTTGACCTCGCGCGCAGGGATATCCGCCCGCCCATGGGCAGCGAAGAAATCCTGCAGCTCTTTGGTTTTTTGATGGAGAGTAACGCTCATGGCCGCTTTCTTAGCACGAATTTCATTAAATACGCCTAATTTTTCATGGGCATCAGCGGCAACATTGCGAACAAAGAACGCCTGCAGGCGTAAAAGCTTTAAAATCTCGCAATAATCCCCGCTGCGAAAGCCGTGTTTGTAGGCATTTTTAGAGGAAACAGCCTTCCCGTCTTGAGTTTTCGGCCCTGTGGAGCGTTCCCACGGTTTGTGTTGCCTGATATTTTCAGCAGATTGCTTACGCCTTTCTGAAGAAGAACGTCCATCTATTTCCCGTAATCTTGGATTTAGCAGTTCCTTTGCCATTTTAAGTATAGGGGTGTAGCGGTCTTCCCAGTCATTTTTTTCTCTTTTATCATCCTGCGCCACCACTTCGCTGTCATCCTGAGCAACGCGAAGGATCGGGTCATACGGGTCGAGATTCTTCGGCTTCGCCTCAGAATGACAGGCTGCAATGGTTTGCCGCGTCACTTCGTTCCTCGCAATGACGGTGTCGGGTGGGGTGTTTTCTGGAGAATAAACCATACAATAATATAGGATATTATTCCTATAAAATCAATTTAAAACTTGACTGAGTTAATAATTTATAGGAATATTATCCTCTCAACACCACAGAACCGCCTGCGGTGTTTTTTTCGCCTTCGCATTTATGTGCTTGGCGTTTTTTTATGTCTAAAATATAGAAAGGAAAGGTACTTATGCCGCGCAATCAAGATGACCTGCTCATTGGTGGTTTTGGCCAACTGCCACAGAATGTCGACGCCACAGGCCGCATTATTCGTGATAAAAACCCACCCCTACCTACCAGAAAACCAGAAACTATTTCCCCTACGGCAAAAGGTAACGCCCTGCTTGATTTCATTGGCAAGCTAGAAAGTAGTGATAATTATAACGTTCTTGTAGGAGGGGAAAAAGCTTCCCTTACAAAAATGACCGTCAAAGAGGTTCAAGAATTACAAAGAGAGCGAAAAAAGAAAAGGCTTGGGACACCAGCTGGTCGATACCAGATCAAGGATGAAAAATTAAATGATTTAGTAAGATGGATGGGTATTAATGAAAACGAAATTTTTGATGAAAAATTACAAGATCAAATGGGAAGAGAACTTTTAAGACGTAGAGGTTTTGAAAAATTTAAATCTGGTGAAATAAATACAAAAGAATTCATAAGACATCTTGCAAAAGAGTGGGCGGCCCTACCAAAAGATGAAACGAATGAAAGTCATCACAAAGGCAAAAGTAATAACAAAGCGCTTACTACTTTTGAAAAATTAAGAGAATTATTAGAAAAAGATTAGTTTTTGGATAAAAATCTATAGCCTACAACTTTTGCAGGTACTGGCGGTTCATAATCCCAATCTTCACCTTTGGTTATAACACGAAGCTGATCACCGTTTTTATTCTGAAAAACAAAAAGACAATATGTTTGGCCTCCAGAACATGATTGTAATTCATGATATCCTATATTGAGAATGGTTTTTTCGGTTCGAGAGATATCATCAAAATCATATTTTTTTGAGGATTTCAAAAAATTTTGTTCAGGTGACCAGCCAGTAGCCATGACAACCAGTCTTACCTTATCATAAGTCATGTCCTTAATGTTTAGTAGATCAGGCAAATCTTCATCATAGCCATATACCCCATTAGGGTGAGGAGGCTTATCCCAGAAATTATCCTCGGCATACACAGGAATCGTCGCCAGACAAAGGATGCATAAAAGAATAAAACAAAACTTGTTCATAAAAATAAAGATGGCACGCATTGAGATTATTTACAACTTATCAAACATCCAGATCGGCCAGCTTTGATGCCTGATCATCAGCGATGAGGGCTTCGACGATTTCATCAAGACCATAGCCTGTCATCACCTCGTCCAGATTATACAGCGTCAGGTTAATGCGGTGGTCGGACACGCGGGATTGCGGGAAGTTATAAGTGCGTATCCGTTCGGAGCGATCCCCCGATCCGACTTGTCCTTTTCGGTCGGCGGCGCGTTCCTCGTCCAGCTTTTGACGTTCCATATCGTAAAGTTTAGTCTTTAAAAGGCTGAGCGCGCGCTCTTTGTTTTTATGCTGGGATTTATTTTCCTGAATGGCCACGGCAATCCCCGTGGGAATATGGGTGACGCGCACAGCGGAATCCGTGGTGTTGACGTGCTGCCCGCCTGCCCCTTGGGAGCGGAAGGTATCAATGCGCAGATCTTTCTCCTCGATATGAATATCGACATCTTCGGCTTCGGGCAAAACCGCAACTGTCGCGGCAGAAGTATGGACGCGCCCCTGCGTTTCGGTCTTGGGCACGCGTTGAACACGGTGCACCCCCGATTCAAACTTTAAGCGCGAAAATACGCTTGCGCCGCGCACTTCAGCAATAATCTCTTTATATCCGCCGATATCGCTTTCGGAGGCTTCCATCACTTCCAGCTTCCAGCCTTGCTGCGACGCATAGCCCTTATACATGGCGAATAAATCAGCGGCGAATAAAGCGGCTTCATCGCCGCCTGTGCCGGCGCGGATTTCCAAAATGGCGTTTTTCTCATCCGCCGAGTCTTTGGGGATCAGCGCGAGGCGGATTTTATCTTCCAGTTCCGGGATTTCCTTGTTCAGGCGGTAAAGATCATCCTCGGCCATTGCCTTCATTTCAGGATCGGCCATCATTTCGGCCAGATCTTCTTTTTCCTTCAAGGCACCTTCATAGGCGGTCACCACCTCGACCACGGGTGTCAAATCGGCATATTCACGGGAATATTTCATCATCTGCTCCCCGGATACGCCAGGCTGAGCCATCAGGCCGCCCAGCTCTTCGTGGCGACGCTTAATCGTCTGCAGTTTATCGACCAATGCCATATGGAAAATTTCACTAAATATTAATCAAATCAGCGCAAAGTATTAGCAGGATACAACAAATTTAAAAAGAGGGTTGTTTACGATGTCGGGGGCTGATGACAACGTCTTTTTCTGGGCGCAGATCATAGGCTTTGTTGCCATGGGCATCTGCATTATGGCGTGGCAGCTCAAAAACGCCCGCCATATTATCCTGTGCTATGTGCCGACAAACACCCTATGGGCCATTCAATACATTATGCTGGGCGCGCCATTAGGGGCGCTGCTGAATATCTGTTCGGTTTTTAAAGACAGCGCCATCAGCTGTATCAAGGATAAATACGTCCCCTATATTATCGCCGCGTTCCTGACGATCATCTGGTCGGTGGGGCTGGCCTATTTTGAACACTGGTATGACATTCTGCCGCTTTTGGGAGGCAGTGTGGTCAATCTGGCGCTGCTGCAACGGGACAACCGCGCCCTGTATGCCCGTGCCTGCGTTATAGGGGCGCTCTTCTGGATTATTTACAATGTGCTGGTTCATTCATGGATGGGCGCTTGCTGCGCCGGCTTTGTCAGCATGTCATCGATTATCGGCATGATCCGCCATGAAGGATGGCAACTTGGTCGGTGCTACCGCAGCTTTGTGCCAAGCATTGCCCGCGCGCTTTTTGTTTTTCCTACGCCGCGGACTTTTCCTTAAGGCTTTCCAGCTCTGCCGCCTTGGCCTCCACCATCTCGACAATATGATCGACGATGTCCTGATCCCCGCTGTTAAAGCGATGGGCTTTTTCGCCGCCAATGTAGATCTGATGATTGCCCTGCCCACCGCCGGTCAGGCCGATATCGGTCATCAACGCCTCCCCCGGGCCATTAACGACGCAGCCGATAATCGACACGGTCATGGGCGTGGTGATATGCGCGAGGCGTTCTTCCAGCCGCGCCACAGTATCAATCACCTGAAATTGCTGACGCGCGCAGGACGGACAGGAAATCACATTGACGCCGCGGTGACGCAGCCCCAGTGATTTCAGAATATCAAAACCTGCTTTAATTTCTTCAACGGGATCAGCACTCAAAGATACGCGGATGGTATCACCAATCCCCGCCCAGAGAAGATTTCCCATGCCGATGGCAGATTTAATTGTCCCTGTGCGCAAGCCCCCTGCTTCGGTAATCCCGACATGAAGAGGATAGTCGCAGGCATCGGCTAATTGCTGATAAGCGGCGCAGGCCAAAAATACATCGGAGGCCTTACAGGAAATTTTGAAATTAAAGAAATCATGATCTTCAAGAATACGGATATGACGCAGGGCGCTTTCGACCATCGCCTCGGGGCACGGCTCCCCGTATTGTTCTAAAAGATCCCGTTCGAGTGAACCTGCGTTCACGCCGATACGGATGGAACAGTTATGATCTTTGGCGGCCTTGATGACTTCCTTCACACGATCTTCCGAGCCGATATTTCCGGGATTAATCCGCAAACACGCCGCGCCGTTTTCCGCCGCCTCGATCGCGCGTTTATAGTGAAAGTGAATATCGGCGACAATCGGCACGGTCACCTCAGGGATAATTTGTTTCAGCGCCGCCGAGCTTTCTTCGTCAGGGCAAGACACGCGAACGATATCCGCCCCCGCAATTTCAAGATCCCGAATTTGTTTAATCGTCGCCTGAACATCATGGGTCAGCGTATTGGTCATTGATTGCACCGTGATGGGCGCATCGCCGCCGACAGGCACGTTGCCAACCCAGATTTTACGGCTCTTCCGCCGATCAATCATCCGCCATGGTCTGACACTGTTTGGATCTGCACTCATAAGTGTGGTTGTGCCTGCTTCGGCAATGAATTTCAATTAGTTTTGACAAAATCGGCAGGATTTAAAGCAAGATTCCGTCTGACCTGCGTTGATTTACCGAGTTTTTCGACTTTTTTACCGTCTATGAAAACCGTAATACCGCCTGCATTCCCCGTAGACAGCAACAGCCCCTCTTCATCGGGAACGATGTATTTATCGCCGGGCTTGAGAACCTGACGTAAAACGGCCTCCCCTTTGGCGTTTTTGATTTCAACCCAGCTGTCTTCGGATATGACCAATTCCATTTTATTGGCTTTTGGCGCCTCGGCGGTTGTTTCCTGCTCTGCACCGTTTTCATCTTCAACAGGTTCTGACGCGGGAAGATCTGCAACGGGTTTTAATAAGGCCACGCTTCCCTGTTTCAAAGCTTCGGGGACAGGCGGCACAGCCTCGACATATTTGGTCGGCGTATAAAAAATTGTCCAATAGGCAATAAGCAAGATCAGAGAAACAAGAGAAAACAGAATAATATAAATGTTAGGTGTTTTGCTTTCGGAAACCGTCACGGGAAATTGCAGTTCCGGCTTCACACGTTTACCGACAGATTGTGCCTTAAACAAATGCACCATCTTGTCACCGTCAAGACCAAGATATTCGGAATAAGAACGCACAAAGCCGATGGCATAAACACGTCCCGGCAGTTTTTCGAGTTCGAGGTTTTCAAGTGCCTCTAACTGCGACGCGCGAATACGCAAATTCATTTCAACCTGCGGCAGGCTTTGCCCGTAATATTCACGGGTACGGCGCAAAATCTGCCCGACGGACATATCCGTGTAGCTGTCCAAATCCGGTTGGGGCGCGGAATGTTGCATATTGTGGGCTTGGTTCATGCCCTAATTTATAGCGCAAAAACCTATTTTCTTAAAGTGATAGTTTAAGTTTTATGTCATATTAAAAATTGCCATAAGCGTAACCGCAAGGGCAAAACGGCATAGCCAGAATTATTACTCTGCATCAAGGCCATAAGCCGTATGCAAGGCACGAACGGCGAGTTCCAGATATTCCTTATCAATGATGACGGAGATTTTAATCTCAGAGGTCGAAATAACCTGAATATTGATCCCTTTATCCGCCAAGGCCTTAAACATTGTCTGCGCCACCCCTGCATGGGAGACCATACCGATCCCGACGACCGAGATTTTAACGACGTTTTTATCGGAGCGGATATCCGCCGATTTCAATTTATCGTTCTTATTCAGACAAGACAGCGCATTGTCGAGTTCCCCTTCGGGGACCGTGAAAGTAATATCGGTTACCTGCCCGTCTTCCGAAATGTTTTGAACAATCATATCGACATTGACGTCACATTCGGTCAAGGGCCCAAAAACCTCGGCAGCGACCCCCGGAATATCAGGGACATTAAATAACGTGATTTTTGCCGCATCCTTGGCATAGGCAACCCCGTTCACAACATGTTTTTCCATGATATCTTCCTCTCTTGTTACTAAAGTCCCCGGCAAATCACTGCCGATTGTATCATCAAAGCTGGATAACACCTGCACGGGAATATCGCGTTTATAGGCCATCTCGACGGAGCGGGTTTGCAATACTTTTGCCCCGAGTGATGCCAGCTCCAGCATTTCTTCATAGGAAATGCGGTCAATTTTTTTCGCCTGCTTCACAATACGCGGATCGGTTGTGTAAACGCCGTCAACGTCCGTGTAAATGTCACAGCGATCTGCCTCTAACGCGGCCGCCAATGCCACCGCCGTTGTATCAGATCCCCCGCGCCCGAGCGTCGCAATACGGTTTCTTTCCGTTACTCCTTGAAAGCCTGCCAATACGGCGACTTGCCCGCGCGCCAGATGACGCAGCATTTTGGAACCGTCAATATCCTCAATCCGCGCCTTGCCGTGCACTTCGGAACACATAATCGGCACCTGCCACCCCTGCCAGCTTCGCGCCTCAATGCCCAATTTTTGCAAGGCAATCGCCATCAGCCCTGCCGTGACGTTTTCACCGCTGGAGACAACGGCGTCATATTCGCGGGCATCGTAAACAGGGCTGATCTTGGCGCAATATTCAACGAGTTGGTTGGTAACCCCCGACATGGCGGAAACAATAACGGCCACCTCATGCCCAAGGGCAACCTCACGCGCAACCTTCCCCGCGGCACGTTCAATCTTGTCCGTATCCGCGACGGAAGTTCCGCCGAATTTCATTACTATTCGCGCCATTTAAAAAGCCGTCATGCGCGCAGGCGCGAGGACGCTCCCTCATGTAAAATTAAAATCTTCTTCGTTTTAAGGCTATTAAGCGTTAAAACAGACAATATGAATACAGTCGATGCAAAAGAAATTCAAAACTTTTCTAAAGATTCCGCTTATTGGTGGGATGTGAACGGCCCTTTTCGCCCCCTTCACCGCCTGAATCCTATTCGTTTGGGCTACATAAAGAAACAGATTTGTGCCCATTATGACCGCGATCC
>DAOPJS010000022.1:0-1978 GCA_035399785.1 Alphaproteobacteria bacterium | reverse complement strand
CTATTCGTTTGGGCTACATAAAGAAACAGATTTGTGCCCATTATGACCGCGATCCGGATAATCTTAAAACCTATCAGGGGCTGGATATCATCGACATCGGCTGCGGCGGCGGGCTGGTTTGTGAACCGATGGCAAGATTGGGCGGTAACGTCACAGGAATCGATGCCGACGAAAATGCCGTTCATGTTGCAAAAGATCATGCTGCCCGGAGTGGTCTTGATATTGATTATCTGGCGACCTCCTCCGACCAATTGGTAAAAGAAGGTAAAAAATTTGATGTTGTTCTGGCGCTGGAAATTATAGAACACGTCGCCGACAAAGACGCCTTTGTTCAAAGCATTGCCGATTTATGCAAACCCGAAGGGGTGATCATTATGTCCACACTCAATCGTACCCCGAAATCTTTTGCTTTAGGAATTGTGGCGGCCGAATATATTTTGAGATGGGTTCCCCAAGGCACCCATAACTGGAAAAAATTTGTCAAACCATCAGAATTAAGCCGCTTGCTGCGTCATCATGGCGCCACACCAAAGGATATTTGCGGACTGGCGTTTAATCCGCTGACGAACGAGTTTCACCTTGCGCCGCGCGATACGGATGTAAACTATTTGATGACATCCATAAAAAACTAGCCAAGGCCGTCCTAACCCATTAATTTATAGGCATGTCACGAGTCTTTTTTATTCTCATGGTTATCGCAATGGTTCTGGTTCTGGCCTCTTTGGTAGTCGGATTGATTGCCATGATCAAAGGCGGAGAATTCAATCAAAAATACGGTAACAAATTGATGCGCGCCCGCGTCACCCTGCAGGGAATTGCGCTGGGGCTTTTTGTTCTGGCCGTGTGGACACAAAATAACGAATAGCAGGAGTATATAAGAATGAAGGTTCTGGTTCCCGTCAAAAGGGCAGTTGATTACAACGTAAAAATTCGCGTTAAAGCCGACGGCAGCGGCGTTGATCAAAACAACGTCAAAATGTCGATGAACCCGTTTGATGAAATCGCCATCGAAGAAGCCACCAAGTTAAAAGAAGCCGGCAAGGTCACAGAGATTGTCGCCGTATCGATCGGCCCGTCCCAAGCGCAGGAAACCATCCGCACAGCCATGGCCATCGGCGCAGACCGCGGCATTTTGGTGGAAACCGATAAACCGACAGATATCGGCGGCGTCGAACCCCTAGCCGTAGCCAAAACATTGAAAGCGATTGTCGAAAAAGAAAATCCCGATTTCATTATCATGGGCAAACAATCCATCGATGATGACAGCAACCAGACAGGGCAAATGCTCGCCGCGCTTTTGGGCTGGTCACAAGGAACCTTCGCCTCCGAAGTTCAGCTTGGTGACGGCGTCGTTACCGTGACCCGTGAGATTGACGGTGGTTTGGAGACAATTGAAATCAAGCTACCTGCGATTATCACCACAGACTTGCGTTTGAACGAACCGCGTTATGCCTCCCTTCCCAATATTATGAAGGCGAAGAAAAAAGAGCTGACCGTGATGAAGCCCGAAGAGCTGGGTATTGATTACACGCCGCGTCTGAGTGTTGTGAAAGTGTCCGAACCGCCCGCCCGTGTCGGCGGTGGCAAGGTAGCCAATGTTGATGAATTAATTGATAAACTGAAAAACGAAGCGAAGGTAATTTAAGATGTCCGTTTTAGTCATTGCCGAACACGATCATAAATCAATCAAGCCTGTAACGCTGAACGTTATTACAGCCGCCCGTAAAATTGACTCTGATGTCCATGTTCTGGTTGCGGGAACGGATTGCGGTGCCGCGGCCGACGCCGCCGCTAAAATTCACGGCATTACAAAAGTATTGAAATGCGACGCGCCCGAATTATCACACCGTCTGGCAGAAAATGTTGCCCCTGTTGTCGTCGGACTGGCAGATGGCTATACGCACATCCTTGCCCCCGCCACAACCTTCGGCAAAAATGTCAGCCCGCGCATTGCCGCCTTACTGGACACACAACAAAT
>DAOPJS010000021.1:1363-10468 GCA_035399785.1 Alphaproteobacteria bacterium | reverse complement strand
ACGGTTGAGCATATGCCAGTAACTATCCAGATGCAGGGCAAGAGTAACAGGTTGTGCCACCTGTAAATGCGTGAAACCCGGCATAATAGTTTGTTTATGTTCGGCAACCAGTTTTTCAATCGTGCCTTGCACCGATTCAATTTTGGTGTGGAGGGCATCGCAGGCTTCGCGTACCCAGAGTTTGAAATCAAGGGCGACCTGATCATTGCGGGAGCGGGCAGTGTGGAGCTTGCCCGCGCTATCGCCGATAATTTCCTTAAGGCGGCTTTCGATATTCATATGAATGTCTTCCAGCGCGGTGGAGAAGGTAAATTGCCCGCTTTCAATCTCCTCAAGGATTTGATCCAGCCCTGTTTGGATGGCATCGCCGTCTTTAGCGGGAATAATGCCCTGTTTCACCAGCATGGCGGCGTGTGCCTTGGAGCCCGAAATATCCTGTTTATACAAGCGCTTATCAATATCGATCGAGGCATTGATCTGCGTCATTACGTCATCAGGCAAGGCATCGAAGCGTCCGCCCCACATTTTATTGGATTTTTCAGGCTTGTTATTTGACATAATATATAAATTTCTATAGTTTATGGTAACTGTTTAGGTTGTTTTAACCTTTGTTTGCTTTAATTAGCATAGTTTTCGGGGTTTTAAAAAAGAATAGAGGTTTTTCATGGCAAAACTAACGATGGAGCACTTTGAGGCTGAGGGTAAATGGGAGCCGGAAAAGTGGATCATTGATAATGATCCGTTGATGAACAAAAACCCTGTGACCGATTTTATTATAGAGAAAGAAACCGATGGTCGTTTATCCCTCACTATTGGGCTGGATGCCGAGCATTACAGAAGTGATCCTGCTGCTTTAAAGCAAACTGTTACCGATCTTTTAGACGGAAATAATATTTCAGGTTATGAAATAAAGGATTCTTCTCACCGTAATTTATCCTCCATAAAACTTAGGAATGTAACACCCGGCGATCTTACAAGAGTTGCGGGCGCTTTATCGGCAAGTGTTGATAAAGGAAATGGCTCTACAGCCTATAACCTGATCGATCCTAAGACGGCATTGCAGGT
Organism: Alphaproteobacteria bacterium; assembly: GCA_035399785.1. GTDB lineage: Bacteria > Pseudomonadota > Alphaproteobacteria > Micavibrionales > Micavibrionaceae. The sequence goes on along the minus strand of DAOPJS010000021.1, from coordinate 9,403 downwards.
TGCTGATTTGGAAATTGAGGCGCTGGGGCCTACCGGTGCTTATTCTTTGGATAGTGTTAAGGCTACAGAAGGTGAGATTGATTATTTAGATTACGAAAGTAACATTCCGGGGGCCGCGGTTAAATCAATTCAGCAGGATGGGCTATCTGCCGAAATTGACGGAAAATACGTTAAGCAGGAAATTACCGGTATTGCTTTTGAGGCGGGTAATAAAAGTGACATTGTTGCTGCTCTGGAAAAAGGCGGCTTATCCTTTACGGCGGGGAAGGAAATTATCAGATGTGAAGAACCGTTTGCCAAGGTCTCACAAGTTCTGGCTAATGCAGGGCTGATCCCCAAGGCTGCAAATACTGACATACAGACGAAGCTTGCGTCAATGAAGCAGAATTTTGTTACCGCCGCCGCCGTTAAAGCGGCCGGAATTGCGGTTGCCAAGCCGGCTCCGGCTTTGTCGGGGGTAGATCCCGCTTAAGCCCATTTTATTATTGTCATAACCTTTGATATTTGCTTAAGTCTATCGTTAAGCAAAAAATCAGGAGTATTTATGACGGGGCTCATCAAGTTTCAGGATGTCTATCGCGACGCAATACAATCTCTATTCGGGACCAATCCCTCCGCCGACGAAATTATTGCGGCTTATCAGCATGCCCATGAGACAGGCGCCGTTTCTATACAGACAGGCGGGGGAACTTTTTATGATCTTTTTGCCAAAAAGGGACGTGACGAGTGGAGCGAAATTGAAAAGATTATTTCGTCCTTCAAGGAAAAGGGTATTCGCCAGTCAGCGTTGATCCGTGGAGATTTTCTTTTTACCTATGAGCCACAACCCTATGACGTTATTCGTGCGACCGTTTTTGAATATGCCAAGATGGGCATGAATGTTTTGCAGAATTTTCACGGCATGAATGATGCCAGATGTCTGGTTGGCGTTGCCAAGGCCGTTCAGGAGGCGCAGGCACAAGGATATGACATTATCGCCCAAGGGGCGATCTGTATTGAGGACAATCCGAATATTACCGTTGAAGGCTGTCTGGAATTCGCCCAGCAGCTTGTTGATATGGGGCATCAAGGATTTTATCTGAAATCTGCCAGTGGGCGTCTGGATGCCGATTTTGTTTATGAGTTAACAGCGGCGTTATACGATAAGTTTCCTGATCAGCCGATTACAATCCACGCGCACTCAACATATGGTGAAGCGCCGATTTGTTATATGGCCGCAGCCAAAGCCGCCATTGAACGCGGCAAGGAAATAACCATGGATGTTCAGCATCCTGCCATGTCAGGCTCTACGGCGCAGCCGAATATGTTGAAGATGTTAAACCTGATTAAAAATCATCCTGATCCGAGCATTCGTGAAAATGCCCCGCGCCTGAATATCGCGGCGATTAAAAAGGATATGGAACGTTTATATGAGATGCGTTTCAGATATGGGGATTCTGAATCGACCTATAATCATGAATTGTTGGAGGCGATGCGTCCTGCCAGAGTGCCCGGCGGTGCTTCGGCAACGTTGCGTGGCATTCCCGGTTTGGAAGCCAATCTGGCGCGTCTTTTGGGAACCAATGATTGGGATAAAATCCAGATTGAAATTTATAAAATGCAGGAAAAAATTCTGGATGATTTAGGGCAACCGACACAGGTGACACCCTATGCCGCGAATACGACAGGGCAGGCCGCTTTGTCATTGGTCAGCGAGCTTCAGGGAAAAGACCGATACGAGGTTTTATATCCCGGTATCGTCAATTATCTGGTGGGGCGTCATGGACGCGTTCCCGATACGGTGAATAAAGACCTTCAGGCCAAAGCCTTAAAAGCAGCGGGATTGGAAAAGCCTGTTGATTATATTTTATCGACAGATCGTGAAGATGCTTTGCCTGCCGCAGCAGAAGCTTTGGAGAATGTCAGGCTGCCTTATAAAATGGCGCCGCAAAATCCATGGCCGTCAAAAAAGGTTGAATTGGAGCAGGTTATAAAACAAGCCACCACGCGTCAGGCGATTTCCGCTGTGTTGCTGAAGGGCGGTGTGGATCATGTTGTTGCCTGCCATTTGGGAAATAATAAGCCGCAGGCAATGCCGAACTTGCCGCAATATGCGCAGGTACCCCTCGATGAAAACAGGCATGTCACCAGACATGGGGTGCCCATTCGTGATGTACGTGATGCCATACATGCGATTGGCGGCGCCGCAAAGTTACAGGAAATTGCCGAGCGGGCGTTGCATCTGAAACAGATTGATGATGGTCTTTATGAATTTCCGATGGGAGAAAAAGATCTGGAGGTACAGTGGCGTATCGGCAATTTGAAAAAAATATCTTCATTATTAAACGATATTCCGAAATTGCTGGAACAGGCAGGGTTTGTTCCATCGCAAATTATGAGCATCAGCGGCGAATTCCGTGAAAATAACGTTGTTGCCTGTATCCAGAAAGCTTGTGACAGAAAAGGTCAGGGGTTGTTCGAGCACATGATGTCTTCTGTTAATGAGTTCAGAAAACATGTCCTTGAAAACGGAAAAGTGATTGATGTTAATTTCAAGAAAGAAGGCGGTGCGAATGTCACGTCTTCTGCAAGCGGGACCGCCGTTGCAGCGGCAGCCCCGAGATTTTAATATCTGACAATCAGGCGGCCTTCTTTTTATTGGTGCCTGCGGCGTTCATAACACGGGTGTTGTTTTTCAAACGTACCGCGTTGATCTTGATAAAGCCGTCGGCATCTTTCTGATCATAACCGCCTTCTTCATCCATGGATGATTGCAAAGGATCATACAGCGCATTGGGTGATGTCCGTGCAATCGGGTAGGCGACGCCTTTCAGAAGCTGTACCTGCACCGTACCGTTAATGGTTTCTTGCGCTTTATCCATTGTGTGCATCAAGAGTTTGAATTCAGGTGAGAACCAGAAACCATTATAAATCAGATGTGCGACGTCCAGTGACAAGCGGTCACGGATTTTCATCACTTCACGGTCCATAGTCAAACCTTCCAAATCGCGGTGTGCTTTGTAGAGGATTTCACCACCCGGTGTTTCATAAACGCCGCGTGATTTAATGCCGACAAAACGGTTTTCAACCATGTCCAAACGGCCAATGCCGTGCTTGGTGCCCAGCTCATTCAACAGGGTAAACAAAGCGTGTGCGCCGGTGGTTTTCTTGCCATTCAGTTCTACCGCCACGGGAATTCCCTTTTCAAAGGTGATGGCGACGATGTCGGCTTTGTTCGGCGCATCCTTGATAGAAGCGGTGCGGGAATAGACATCTTCGGCGCAAGGGGCGTTCGGGTCTTCTAAAATACCGGCCTCGTGCGAGATATGCAGGAAGTTGTCATCTTCGGAATATGGTTTGGAGCGTGACGCCTTCACCGGAATGCCGTATTGATCGGCATAGTTCAGCATGTCTGTCCGCCCTTTAAAACGGGTCAGGAAGGCATCCATTTTCCATGGTGCCAGAACCTTGATATTCGGGTTCAGGGCGTAATAGGAAAGTTCAAAACGCACCTGATCATTCCCTTTTCCTGTTGCGCCGTGCGAAACAAATTGCGCGTTCTCTTTTTCTGCAATTTCAATTTGACGTTTGGCAATAATCGGGCGGGCCACAGAGGTGCCGAGCAGGTAGCGCCCTTCATAAATTGCCTGTGATTTAATCGCAGGGAAAATAAAGTCGTTAATGAATTCTTCTTTTAAGTCTTCTACATAGACTTTGCTGGCGCCGACTTTGATCGCTTTTTCGCGGGCGGCTTCAAAGTCTTCTTCCTGCCCGACATCGGCGATATAGGCGACGACTTCATATCCTTCTTCAATAAACCATTTCAAAATAACTGATGTGTCCAGACCACCGGAATAGGCGAGGACGATTTTTCCTTTTGATGACATTTTAGTTTTCTCCTTCTTTTTAAATCTATTTATCAACCTGCACGCCGGCATCAGCCAAACACCATGCCAAAATTGCCTTTTGAGCGTGTAATCTGTTTTCCGCCTCGTCATAAATCACGGAAGCAGGGGATTTGGCAACATTTTCCGTCACTTCTTCCCACTCATGGATGGGCAGGCAGTGCATGAAAATAGCGGTGTTTTTGGCCAAAGCCATTAAGTCTTCATTGACCTGATAAGGGTGGAATTTTGCAATAGTTTTGCCTTCCTGCCCCATAGAAACCCATGTATCGGTGACCAGAACATCGGCATCTTTTGCGGCGGCCTTTGGGTCGGTCGTGGTTTGACAACGTTTATCGGCTTTGGTGCAGATGTCTTCGGGCAGAGCAGCGATGAAGTCGAAGCCGAATTTTTCAGCCGCATCAACAAAGCTTTGCGTGACATTATTATAATCACCGAACCAGGCAACTTTTTTACCTTCTATACTGCCCAGTTTTTCTTCGATCGTCATAATGTCGGCCATGATCTGGCAGGGATGGGAAATGTCAGTCATACCGTTAATCACAGGTATAGTCGCATATTCAGCAAGTTCTTCCATTTTGTTATGATCGCTCATCCTTACCATGATGGCATCGACAAAGCGGGACATAACCTTGGCCGTGCTTTCGATTGATTCCGCGCCGCCCAGTTGGATATCGTCCTTATTGAGGATCATGCTGTGACCGCCCAGTTGTTTCATGGCAATTTCAAAGCTCATCCGTGTACGGGTCGAGCGTTTGTCAAAAACCATTGCCAATGATAGGCCGCGGAAAAGCTGTGGTGGATTGTATTTCTTGGCCTTTAATGCATGGGCGTTGGCCAGAATTTCTTTCAGCGTGGCGGCGTCAAAATCCCGCAGATTTATAAAGTGTCTTATAGCAGACATAGTTTATCCTCATCTTTTAAAACGGCAGCAATTTTTTCAACTGCCTCGTCAATTTCATCATTCGAAATAGTGAGCGGTGGTGTCAGGCGTAACGTATTCTTACCTGCCTGTGTTGCCAGTAAGCCGTGTTTCAAGAGTTCAGAAAGCAGATCGGCAATTTTGAATTTGGTATCAATCCCGATCATCAATCCTTCGCCTTTGACGGCAGTGATGGCATTACCCGTTTCGTTATGCAGGGCATTGAGCTTCTTCACGAAATAGGTGCTGGCCTCTTTTACGCGGGCAAGGAATTCGGGTTTAACAATCTCGCTGACAACATGATAGACGACATTGGTGGCCAGTGGATTGCCGCCGTAAGTAGTGCCGTGATCTCCTGCATTAAAGACTTTAGAAATTTCTTTCTTGGCCATGAAGGCACCAACGGGAAAACCGCCGCCCAGCCCTTTGGCCAGTGTTATAATATCGGGTTCATAACCGAAATGTTTGTGGGCCATGAGTGTGCCCATACGTCCCATGCCTGCCTGAATTTCATCCGAAATCATCAGAATTTTGTTATCATTGCAAAGTTTTTGCAGGCCTTGGAAAAATTCTTTTGTGCCTGCGGTCAGGCCGCCTTCACCCTGTACGGGTTCAACCAGCACGGCGCAGATTTTATCGCTGATTAATTCTTTAACTGAGTCCAGATTGTTAAATTCGGCAAAGTGAAATCCTTGCAAGTAAGGCGCGAATTGCGGTTGGTGCAAAGATTTTTCTGTGGCGCTGACAGCCCCATAGGTGCGGCCATGGAAAGAGTTATGAAAGACAATAAATTCCTTACAGTCTTCGCTTTTATTATGATGTGCCCAAGATCGTGCCAGTTTAAGAGAGCCTTCCACGGCTTCTGCGCCGGAGTTGCAGAAGAAAATGCTATCGGCGCAACAATTGCCGGTCAGTAGTTCTGCCGCCTTGACTTTCGGTTCCGTGGCAATTGAGCCGACAACCATGGTAAAGCCGCGATCGAGTTGTTCCTGTATCCCGCGGACAAAGGCAGGGTGGTTGTGACCTAGGGCGCAAACGGCAATGCCGCCTGCGCAATCCAGATATTGATTACCTTCCATGTCATAGAGATAGGAGCCGTCACCGCGTGCCATGGCCACATCTTTATGCGGGTAAAGCGGCATGAAGGTATCGTTGGCGCGTTTTTGCATGTCTAAATTCTTGCTCATGAGTGTAGCTCCTTATTTCTGATTTTTCAGTTCCTGTTTCTCGTAAACTTTTTTCTCTTTTTCGCGGACGATCATAGTGCCTGACCCGCTTGAGGTGTAAATTTCGTTTCGTAGAGTATCTTTTTTGAGGCCGTTCAAAATGTGAACCCGTTTGACGCCCGAGCGCAGGGCGTGAATACAGTTTTCCATTTTAACGCGCATGCCGTCTGTAATAACGCCGTCTTTTATGAGGCCTTCAATTTCACGGGCAGTCAAAACCGATTGCACTTTTTTATTAACCATGACGCCGTCAATATCGGTCATCAGGATCAGTTTGCTGGCTTTGATTTGTGTTGCCAGTTCAATAGCAACATTATCGGCATTGATGTTCAGCGCGGTTCCTGTGGCGGTAAAGGCAAGGCAGGGGCAGACCGCCAGATTAGTGGCCATAAAATGGTTCCAGATGGCTTTAGAGGTAATGTGATCCAGCGTGCCGTCAAAACGGGTGATGCCGTTCTTTTTAGGGCGTCTTTTGGCGGTCGCCCAATGCGGCGGAATGGCATTGAAAACATTGGAAGGTAGTTTTGCCTTCACCAGGCTTTCGGAGATTTTGAACCCCAAATCTCCGGCCAGTGTTTTCTTGATAATTTTAATGTCATCTTCAGAAGAAATACGCCGTCCGTCAATTTTAAGAGGCGTGATGCCAGCTTCGGCCATTGCTTTATCAATAGCTTCGCCGCCGCCATAGATCAGCAGGATTTTGATGCCGTCATGGGTCAGCTCCTGAATATTGGCAATCAGGTTTTCGCGGGATTTTTTATCGGTGATAATCTTACCGCTGGCTTTGATGATAAAAAGCTGCCCCTGGAAAAGATTACGATAGAATTTTTTAAAGTGATTGATCATCTATCGGTCCTTATGGATAAAACGGTGTGTTAAAGGCAAGACCTTCGGTTTCATCAATGCCGAACATGATATTCATATTCTGAACCGCTGTGCCCGATGCCCCGCGCAAGAGATTGTCGAGCGCGCCTTGGGCAATAACCTCCCCGTTATTCCCTTGGGTATAGTGAAGATCAACGAAGTTGGTGCTGACGACATTGGTCAGTTCGACTTTATTAGCCAGACGCACGAAAGGATGACCGTTGAAAATATCCAGATTAGGTTTTGCCGTGGTTTTGATAAAGCCGTTGGCAAATATCCCGCGCAGGAAAGGCCCCACGGTTGGCGCAAAGTTTAACTGATTTTCTTTTAAGCCGCTGGTAGCCAGAATTTCCGGCGTATGACGGTGTTCATTGACCAGATAGCTGCGGATATTTTGGGACAAGGTAGGGTGATCAACAGGGTCACGGTCGGCACGGCCGCCGCCTGATGTGCCCGAAATGGCAATGACATCGGCGCCGTCCATTTGTCCCTTGAAGGGTAAAAGCAGCAGTTGTACCAGCAAAGCAAAACAACCTGGGTTGGCCACGGCATCGGCCTTGGCAATTTCATCCCGATAAACTTCCGGCAGGCCGTAAACAAAACGACCCTTTAGAAGATCTGGGTGGTGATGCGGGATTTTATAATAACGCTCATAAGTTTCTTTATCGCTTAAGCGGAAATCGGCAGAAAAATCGATAACTTTGGTTTTGCCAAGAAAAGCAGGGGCAACTTCCTGAGCGGCCTTATGTGGCAGGCATAAAAAGACGACATCGCTTTCACTGGCGACAGTGTCGTGATCGGTATTGGTGATTTTAAGGCCGTCGATATGAGAAAGGCGCGGGAATAAATCTCCCAATTTGGTTCCGTCATGTTGACGGGAAACCAGATATTTCAGCTCAACATGGTTATGCCGGAGCAGACAGCGCAGGAGTTCCATACCCGTGTAACCCGTGACCCCGATAATTGAAACTTTGATTTTACTGCTCATCTTTTAAACCTTTGTAATTTGCGCATGATAATAAGGACTTATGCCGTTGAAGGCCAGTCTGGAAGGATTAAAATGTGATGGAATTTTAAATAAAATCAGGTCAGCACAAATGCATCCCCCGCTGGCGGGTGATTATTTGCGACGGCGTCGTCGGAT
>DAOPJS010000021.1:0-1263 GCA_035399785.1 Alphaproteobacteria bacterium | reverse complement strand
ATTTGTCTTACGGGGATCGAAGGCATCGCGGACGGCTTCACCGATAAAGGTCAAAAGGGAGAGCATGATCGCCAGTGACAGGAAGGCAGTAATACCGAGCCATGGTGCCTGTAGATTGTTTTTACCTTGTGCGAGGAGTTCCCCCAGAGAGGCGGAGCCGGGAGGCAGGCCGAGCCCCAAGAAATCCAAGGAAGTCAGTGCGGTGATAGAGCCTGTCAAAATAAAGGGCATCAGGGTCAAGGTTGCGACCATGGCATTGGGCAGAACATGGCGACGCATGATGGTCAGATTGGAGACACCGAGTGCATTGGCCGCCTTCACATAGTCAAAGTTACGGGTACGCAGAAATTCGGCACGGACAACATCGACCAAGGAAACCCATGAGAAGAGAAGCAGGATCGCCAGCAATGTCCAAAAACCCGGGACAAACATAGCGGAGAAAATAATTAAAATATAAAGTGAGGGCAGGGATGACCATACCTCGATCACGCGCTGCATAATCAGGTCGAGGCGCCCGCCGTAATAACCCTGAAACGCGCCGGCGGTGATGCCGATGACAGAGCTGATTAATGTCAATGCCAAGCCGAACAGAACGGAAATACGAAAGCCGTAAATAACGCGGGCGGCCACGTCACGCCCCTGATCATCCGTTCCGAGAATGTTTTCTTTTGTAAGCTTCGATGGGGCAGGGGTCGGCAAGTTGTAATTAATGGTGTCGTAAGAAAAACGGATCGGTGGCCATACCATCCACCCTTTTTCATTGATTAAATCCTGAACATAGCTGTCGCGGTAATCGGCCTCTGTTTCAAAGTCGCCGCCGAAAGTGGTTTCAGGATAGTTTTTAAAAACAGGAGCGTAATAGCCGCCATCATATTTAACGATTAAGGGTTTATCATTGGCGATAAACTCTGCCCCGATACACAAAATCAGCAAGGTCAGGAAAATCCAGAATGACCAATAGCCGCGTTTATTGGCTTTGAATTGGGCAAGGCGGCGGCGAGTGATCGGCGAGAGAGTCATGGCATTAGACTACTTCAACAAATCAAAGGCCAAAAGCAAAAACTAGTTCAAACGTGAATTTGGGGCAGGTGCTGAGGATAAAACCATGGTTCCCAGCTGACTTTTCAAGGCGGTTGTGTCCAGCCCGGGCAGGTTTAAACGTGACAGGCTTTGCAGCGCGGATAAAGCCATATTCCGCGCTGTGTCATTTTGAAGTTTCTTAACGAAGGCCAGACGCGTTTGGTACAGGATCATACCCAATTC
>DAOPJS010000020.1:0-10548 GCA_035399785.1 Alphaproteobacteria bacterium | reverse complement strand
GCTTCTCCCCGCTTTTTGTCGAGAGAGATGGATAAGAATACAAAAACACTGGTCTCCGTTTTGGGGGTGGTTGCCGTGATGATCGGCCTCGCCTTTGCCTCCGTACCGCTATATAACGTTTTTTGCCGCGTAACAGGCTATGGCGGAACAACGCAGGTATCGGAACTGGCGCCCAGTGAAGACCAGATTCTTGATCGTGATATCACCATCCATTTCAACAGCGATACCAACCGTAATATCAAATGGGATTTTAAACCGGATAAGCGCCAGATCACGATCAAAGTCGGCCAACAGGGTTTTATGTCATTCAGGACAAAGAATAATGATAACAAAGCCGTGACGGGAACCGCAGTCTACAACGTCACCCCGTCAAAGGCAGGGGAATATTTCCACAAAACCCAATGTTTTTGCTTTGACCGTCAGACCCTGAAACCCGGTGAGGAAGTTGAAATGCCTGTGGTTTTCTATGTCGACCCGTCAATTGCCGAAGACCGCAATATGGACGATGTCAGCACGATTACCCTGTCCTATAGTTTTTTCAAGGCAGACTCAAAGGAGCTTGATAGCGCTATCGAAGCGTTTTACAATGACGAATGATCTGCTATAGAAGAAGGCAGATTTTTTTATTTTAGACCAAATTCAAAGGATTTTCCCATGGCCGACCATCAAGTCGAATACGGTACAACCGGCAAACCACACCCTTATCACATTGTCAGACCAAGTATCTGGCCGTTAGTGGGGGCCTTTTCAGGGATGCTTCTGGCCGTTGGTATGGTTTTGTTTATGCATGATGCCAAGATAGGGGAATTCAATATCGGCCTGAAGGGCGTGTTTTTAGGGCTTTTGGCCGTAGGCGCCGTTATGTTTTTCTGGTGGAAAGACATTATTTTTGAAGCAGTCACGGAAAAAGCACATACACCGATTGCCAAAATCGGCCTGCGCTATGGGATGGCACTGTTCATTGCCTCCGAGGTGATGTTCTTTGTTGCTTTCTTCTGGGCGTTTTTTGACGCCAGCCTGTTTGCCGGTCAGGAAAACATGGTGGCCCGTGTCGAATACACAGGCGGACATTGGCCGCCGCCGCAAATTCACGTGATTGATCCGTTTGACCTGCCGTTCATGATGACGATGATCCTGCTTTTATCCGGTTGTACGGTAACATGGGCGCACCACGCCCTGTTGGAAGGTGATCAGAAAGGCGCCATCAAGGCGTTAGGGATTACCGTCGGGCTGGGCTTTGCCTTCCTTTGTTTTCAGGTCTACGAATACGCCCATGCGGCCTTTGGTTTTACCGAAGGGATTTATCCGTCAACTTTCTTCATGGCCACAGGGTTCCATGGCTTCCACGTTTTTGTCGGAACGGTATTCCTGTTTGTTTGCTGGATGCGCACACGTAAAGGACATTTTACCAAGGACAGCCATTTCGGTTTTGAAGCGGCTGCCTGGTACTGGCATTTCGTTGATGTTGTTTGGCTGTTCCTGTTTGTTGCCGTTTATTGGTGGGGCGGCATGGGCGGAACAATCGCCGAGCATTAAGCCTTTTTTACTTAAAGAAAAAGTCGTGCGGCTCATTACGGCGGGGATCAGGTGCGTCGTCACCGTTTAAATCCCTGTGATATCCGCCTGTCATATAACGCAGCGCCTCCAACATCAACTGTGCTTCAGAAGGTTGATCATTGGCAGGCTTTAAGTTGTCGCCGTTAAAACCATTTGAGCAGCCATTGCCGCCGATTTTGTATTTATCACTCATTGATACACACCCTTAATTGATTTGTTTATTATGGGAAATTATTAATACGTAATTCCCTTTTAATTTACCAGCAAAAAATGACATATTGCCCCTTATGAATGATTTCCTTGCCACTTTGAAAAGCGGTCTTGCCTGCAAATGCCCGAAATGCGGCAAAGGCGCCCTTTACCCCGCATTGTTCAACCCGACATTGAATGATAAATGCCCCGATTGCGGATTGGATCTGGCCAAAAATGACAGCGCCGACGGACCGGCGGTGTTTTTGATCTTTATCCTTGGGTTCCTGCTGGTGCCGATGGCCCTTATTTTTGATCATGTTTTCAGCCCGCCGCTTTGGGTTCATGCAGTTCTATGGGGCAGCATCGCGATTGCGATGACGTTGGGGGCACTAAAACCCCTGAAATCCTATATCATTTATCTGCAATACAAACACCGCCAGAGCGACTGGGAATAGATGAAAAATTTCTTCAGCATTTTGTTCGTCTTGCTGGCCTTTGTAACCTTGATCGGTCTGGGGAGCTGGCAAGTACAGCGCCTTGGCTGGAAGAGCGAGATTATCCGCAAACTGGATCAGGAATACGCCAAGGATGCGAAAAAAACATTCTACAGATTTGAAGATCTGCAAAGTACGGATGATCTGCCCATACTTTATGGCAGTATTCGCGGTCGCTTTGATTACGATAAAGAAATTCTTGTCGGTCCCAAACCACTTAATGGTGATATCGGATATCTGGTTATTACACCGATGGCCTTAAGCGGCGGCGGATATGTTCTGGTTAATCGCGGCTGGATATCACAGGATAACAAAGACGACATCAATAAAACCCATAAAAAAGGGAATATGGTTGCCACAGGCATCTTCCGTAAAAGCGACTGGAACCGTTTTACACCGAATAACAGCCCCGAAAATAATATATGGACCAAGCTGGATATTACCGAGATAGCCGCAGAAAAAAAGATAAAATCTATTTCACCGCTTATGCTTTATGCCCAAGCTTCTGAGGAGGCCGCAGATATTCTTATTCCCGAAAATGAAAAATGGTACCCAAGAAACAAGCATAAGCAATATGCCGTTTTCTGGTTTACGATGGCGGGCGTATTGGTTGTGCTTTTTGGATTAATCAGACGAAAGAAAAAGAAGTCTAGTTAAACAGACTCATAATTCTTGGCGTTCCTTCGGCAACTTTCGTTCCTTCCAGCGCAGAGGCAAATTGCTGCTTTCTTTTACGAACAATAGATTTGAAGTTATCTCTGTCCTTACCAACAAGTTCCTCACCAACCGGCAAATCGACAGAACGTGGATTAACCTGAGTTCCTTTTAGCAAGACTTCGTAATGTAAGTGCGGCCCTGTTGAACGGCCCGTTGTTCCGACATAACCGATAATCTGTCCTTGTTTGACGCGGGTGCCGACTTTTACTTTCGGATTAATCTTGCTCATATGGGCATAGGCGGTTTTCAGCTTGGAGTTGTGACGGATGCGCACATATTTACCGAATGAGCTGAACCAGCCTGCATGCTCAATAACACCATCACCGGCAGCAAAAATAGGCGTACCTGTCGGCGCGGCAAAATCAACGCCCTTATGCATCTTTGTATAACCAAGCACAGGGTGATGACGCTTACCAAAACCGGATGACATGCGCGCGCCGTTAATCGGTGTTTTCATCAATGTGCGTTTAATACTGCGGCCATCAGGTTCAAAATAATCGATACGGCCATCGGCCATTTCAAAACGGTACAGGGGAATTTCACGGCCGCTTAATGTCAGTTTGGCGTAAAGAATGTCACCTGTTTTGGCAACATAGCCGCCTTCGGTTTCATAGCTTTCATACATCACTTCCAGTGTATCATTCGGGCGGATATCACGTTGGAAATCGATATTCCATGAGAAAATATGAATGGCGTTGGCAATCACGCTTTGTGGAATACCTGCTTTTGCGGCGGAACCATAGAGGGATAACTCAACCGTTGCCTGTTTGGCCTTGATTGTTTTTTCAACTTTTCTTTCGTCGATCTGGGCCTTGAAATCTTCCCCTGCGCGGGCAACAACCAATGTTTTAATCGGGTTCAATTCGATCTTCATTTCACGGAAGCGTTGGGTATTCCCTTCTGCTTCGTCGAAATGCATTTCAATTTTCTGTCCTGCCTTCAGCTGGCGTGGATCATAATGTTCTTTCATTGCCTTGATAACGACAGCAGCTTCGGAGTTACCGATCCCTTGTTTTTCCATTACAAGACCCAGCGCATCGCCCGGTTCAATCGTCACCTCACGGTCCAGTGGCAACGGCGCCGGATGATCATCGGGAACAACCATAGAGGCCAGCGACAGCTGACCATACATGCTGTCATCAATCATGTTGCCCATGCTTTGGCCTTCATAGCCCAGCGCGGGTTCAATAGCGGCCATGTTCAATCCGCCTCTGCCAAGTGCGTTTGAGTGATTGGACACAAGCGTCACTGCAGAAAAAACAGTGGCTATAAACACGGCAATAAAAGTCATGTAGCGAAGACGAAGACGGCTGTCACGTGTGAACAAATAGCGATTTCTCAAGCGCAATTTATAGCCGACATGGCTGATAATTTTTGCAATCACTGCAGCAAGACCATGAGTGGCTTTACTGTGAAAAACAGTACGCACCCAAGCCTGTAGAAAATTGTTAATTCTGTTTCCGATTTGTCGGTTCATCATGTCATCAATTTTTTTAAATTATGTCTGAATAATAATATCTTTGAAAGCGGCCATATCATTCAGCGACACGTTGCTGTGGATAGCATAGAGGATAGGCAATTCCAACTATTTCATAGATTTCTTAACAGGCTTTTTATTTTACATATAAATTTATCTTTTTAACCGGCTAACACACCTGAATGCTGCACCCTTAATTTACAGGCCGCATTCATCCGAAATTGCCTTATAGGCTTTGCTTGATCCGCTCAAGCTAAAGGTATCTGTTGTTAACGTCCCGCGTTTGGACGTTCCTTTAACAGTCATTTTCGATCCTTCCTGAATGGCGCGCGCCAAAGAAGAATCTGCGGCGGAATCTGCGGCCCAGGCCGTATCATCCTGGGTAAAGAGTTTAAAGGTCGTCCCATTTACATCGATACTCACTTCACTTCCCGGTTTATAAGGGTATCCGGTGATATAGCTGAAGACATCTTTTGTGTTTTCTGCCGGACGGTGTGTGATAAGAGCGAATATATCGCCGCGGCTGGTATAGTTACCGACAGCCGTTTTGGGCTGGGATGCCATATAGCAGACCTTGTTACCATTTTCCGTAAATGTATAAGCCATCCAGTCACCATAAGTGCCGATCAAGCGCGGTTCGGACGCATTGGCAGGCGGCGCAAAAGTTACAAGGAACGCCATTACAGTCAGTAAGCATAACAAGCGCGGAAGTATCATCATATTCTTGGTCATCATTTTAATTTCTAGATCGTTTCTTGAGGTTCAATTCAGTGGATTTAATAGCCGATCATGGCAAATTTAAGGAATTTTGAAATTCTATCCATAAATTAAACGAAACGGCCGCAAAACACAAAAATTTCTTTTATTTTTCAACCTTCTTGAGCTTGGGCGTTCTGATTTTCCGTCGGTGGGACGGGGATGTCAGGACAGGTTGTTCCTTCGGCCCGCCTGCTTTCACGGGACGATCGGCAAATTTACCCATAGAAATCAGACGGTCATACATGGTAATCGCCCCCGCCACCCCGACATTGATACAAAATTTCATCGGAATTTTGATGACATGATCGACTTTTTTCATAACTTCGGGTGAAAGATCACCCATTTCCGGTCCCAATATATAAGCCGCCCTTACAGGATGCCGAAAACTGGGAAGCTCTATTGAATCTTCGGTAAATTCAACGCCGACCAACTGGCAACCCTGTGGCAACTCCATGTCATCCAGCGAATCCCAGATGTGAAAGGGCATATGATCAAACGCCCCCGAAGTATCGCTCGAGCGGACCTTATGCATATCCAGTTCAGGACGGATGACAAAAAAGAAGCTGGCGCCGAAAGAGTGGGCAGAGCGAACCAGATTGCCGAGATTTTCTTCCTTGGTGATACCTTCCACCCCGATACCGAAATATCCGCGCATGGTTTTATCCTTTATCGTATGGCCTTTTCCAGACGATCTAGCGCCTCAACCAGTTTTTTTTCTGACACGGCAAAACACAAACGCATCCAGCCGGCACAATTCTTACCAAAGGCGCAACCCGGCGCCAAACTTAAGTCTGCTTCATCAATCAACCTTTTGGCGAAGGCCAAACAATCCGGCTCCCCTTCTACCTTGAAGAAAGCGTAGAATGTTGAGGCAGGGCGGCTGATATGAATTTTCGGATTTTTACCTAATCTGTCCATAACCAAATCCAGATTGGATTCCCAAAGCCCCAATTGCTGCGTAATAAAATCTTCTCCATCACGAATGGCATGAATACCGCCGAACTGCGTAAAAGTTGGCGGCCCCATATTATCATAAAGAGCGATATCGCGAATAATTCCTTCGGAAAAAGCAGGCCCGACCAGCCAGCCAAGACGCCAGCCCGTCATCGCCCATGCTTTGGAAAAACTGTTTACTGTCATTAAAAGATCATCAGCGTTAGCCACTTCCAAAAAACTCGGGGCGTGTTGCTGCCCATAGACGGAGCGGTTATATACCTCATCCGAGACAATCCATATTTTCCGCTCCCGCGCAAAATCCATCAGACGTTTCATGTCTTCCTTGCCCATCACCCAGCCCGTCGGATTGGACGGCGTGACAACCAAAATCGCCTTTGTCTTATCATTACAGGCATCAAAGAGTTTTTGCAGATCAAGCGTCCAGCCATCTTGCTCGTCATATTCCATAGCAACCTGTCTGGTTTTTGCCTGCGCCAATTCCACCGCGCCCAAAAGATTTTTCCAGATCGGTGTAATGGCGACGACTTCATCGTCACGGTCTAAAATACTGGTCAGCGCCAGATGCATGGCCGTCGTACCGGATCCTGTTATAAAAACACGGGAGGGGGGAATATCGAAATCAAAGATCTTCTTATAATAAGAGGAGATTTCTTCGCGCAAGGCCGGCTGTCCCAAGACGGGCCCGTAATGTGTTTTACCCGCCTGCATCGCCGCATTGGCCGCGTTAACAATAAAATCAGGTGTCGGGGCACAGCCTTCCCCTTGCCCCAGTGACAAAACATCGGGCTTCCGCCAGCCATAGCGCAACATTTCCGCCCCCGGATTGGCGGGCAAATTCTGGACAGTCTGTCTGAAATTCCTATGCGGCATTTAAATCCTTTATGAACATCAACTGTCCTTTATAACGGGGCGAGCAAGGCTTTGCATTATAAAAATGGCCAATCAAAACAAATGGTTAATATTTTTGTTCTTTTGTTTTTGTAACATTTACACCGATAACCCCGAAACCAGATCAAACACCCATTTTATTCAGGAGACACCATGAAACCCTTTATTCTTACCCTTGCTCTGGCTTTTTTGGCAATTATGCCGCACACGGCAAAAGCCATGGACATGGAGCACAGCGCAGAAAAAGCCGATGTAACCGCCATTACTTTCAGATCGGATAGTTGCGGCGCCTGTAAAATTCTGGAACCTAAAATCGAAAAGGCACTGGACAGCCTAAGCAATGAAACCAAAGAAAAAATCAATATGGTGAAGTTTGATTTTTCCAACAAGCAAGCCATTGAAGACACCAAAGAACTGGCACAATCAGAAGGTGTGAATAACATCCTGCAAGAATACGGTGCCAAGACAGGCTTTGTGGTTTTATTGAACAACCACGGTGAAGAGGTCGATATGTTAAAGGTTGATGACAGCGTTGAAGACATCGCGTCAAAATTGACCAAAGTTATTGCCAGCGCCTCTTAATCCGATAGACTTAAGGCCGGCTTTAATATTTAAGGGAAAAACCGCGATGTCGTTTTTGTATAAATCATTCAGATTTCTGACAATACTGTCTTTATTAAGCATAATCGGTTTTTCCGCTCACGCCAAGTCACCCTTTCAAACACGCGAAGAAGAACCTGACCAGTATGTTAAAGCCGGACTTGTTGCAGATAAAACAACTGTTCAAGGCGGCGAGACATTGCGGGTCGGTTTGGTTTTTAATATTTATCCTGGCTGGCACGTCTATTGGAAGAACCCGGGTGATTCAGGCACCTCCCCCGAAATAAACTGGACATTGCCGCCGGGATTTTCCGTGAGTGAACTAGAATTTCCTATGCCGCTTAAACTACCCTTCGGCCCTTTGACCAATTACGGTCATGAAAATATTGTTGTCTTTTTACAAAATCTGAGCATTCCAAAAGATGTCTTTCAACAACCTTTTACCCTGAATGCGAAAGTCAATCTTCTGGTCTGTCATGATATATGCGTGCCTGAAACACATGATGTTTCCTTACTTTTGAATGGCAACGCGGATGACGCCAAAAAGAGCATCGACTATGCAGAAACGCTTTTACCCGTTCACAAAGACTGGTCTGCAAAATTTTATGAAGAAGGTGAAAATTTTGTTATTGAAGGACAGCTTGATGATCCTTCTTTACTGTCCGACGTCAAGAAAATCATCCTGTTCCCGGAAGATTGGGGCGCCGTTGATAATGCGGCAGACGCCTCCTTCGAGCTGACGGATAACGAATTTACGATCAAGCAAAAACGCGGAGAAAGAGATCTGGCGGAAATATCATCTCTTCCTGTTGTTATTGGTTACATAGATGCAACAAAACAAAGAAAAGCATTTCACTTTATTGCGAATCCTGACGAAAAAGCACTAGCGAGCGCTGCTGCGCCTGAAAATACCACTCCTGCCGAAGAAAATTTCGGATTATGGCAGGCGTTGTTATTCGCTTTGTTCGGCGGATTAATTTTAAATTTGATGCCGTGCGTTTTCCCTGTTCTGTCGATGAAAGCGCTGAGCCTTGTGAACCTTAATAGTAAAGAAGAGAAAAAGGCGCGCGGCTATGGTATCAGCTACACACTGGGTATTCTTGCAAGCTTCAGTATCATCGGCGGCGCACTTTTGGCGTTAAAGGCAGGCGGCGAACAGATCGGCTGGGGGTTCCAGTTGCAAAATCCTGTTATTATTATTTTGCTGACCTATCTGGTTTTTATCATCGGATTAAACCTTTCCGGTCTTTTTGAATTTTCCGGCCGCTTTGCCAATATCGGCGGCAAGCTGGCGGCACAATCAGGAAACAGAGGCGCCTTCTTTACCGGCGTACTGGCAACATTGGTTGCCACACCTTGTACCGCACCGTTTATGGGCGCAGCCATGGGGTATGCCTTAACCCAGCCGACTTATGTTTCGATGCTGGTATTTTTATCGCTCGGCCTTGGTCTGGCCCTGCCTTATCTGGCGCTGTGTTTTATTCCCGCGCTACGTTCACGCCTGCCTAAACCCGGACACTGGATGGAAACTTTCCGACAGTTTTTGGCCTTCCCGATGTTTATTACCACGGCGTGGTTAATCTGGGTTTTATCACAACAAATCGCGCCGTTTGATATTTTATGCGTATTGATCGGTCTTGTTGCGATTGTCTTTTTTATCTGGCTCTTGCGCGTTATTCCCGCAAAAGGATTTGGCAAAGCAGTGTCCGTTTTATTATTGGTTGCAACGGGTATTTTTATTGTTGCCCTTCCTTTCCTGCCAAAAAAACACGGATTTGATATTAACGCCTTTGGCGTGGACACAGAGCAAAACTGGGATAATTTCAGCACCAACACTCTGGATGATTTACTGAAGAAAACCGACGATCCCGTTTTTGTGAATATGACGGCGGCATGGTGCATTACTTGCAAAGTGAATGACAAAATCGCTCTGTCCACTGACGGGGCAAAGGCATTATTTAAAGAGAAAAATATCCAATATTTAAAAGGGGATTGGACAAACCAGAACCCCGAAATAACCAAATATCTGAATGATTTTAACCGTCAAGGCGTCCCGCTCTATGTTTATTACGGCGCCCGTAACAAGGAAACGGGCGAGCGGCCGAAACCGATTGTCCTGCCGCAAATTCTTACGGCGGGTCTGGTGGAAGATACCATCACAAACAACCCTTAACCGATAGATAAAGAAAGAGGTAAAAAATGAAACTTTATTTTCTGGCATTAGTCGCAATGTTTGGCCTGACGGCCTGCTTGCCGAAAGCAAACGCCGCCGTTGAAATCGGCAAACCTGCCCCTGATTTCACCGCCACCGATACAAAAGGCGTGGAACATTCCCTTAGTGATTTCAAAGGGAAAAATGTTGTTTTGGAATGGTCCAACCATGAATGTCCGTTCGTGCATAAACATTACGATTCAGGCAACATGCAAAAACTGCAAAAAGAAGCGACAGATGACGGTGTGATCTGGTTGACAATTGTCTCTTCAGCCGAAGGCAAACAAGGCAATGTCACTGCCGAAGAAGCCAATAAAATCATGGAAGAAGCCGGCGCCCATTCAACAGCCCGCATTCTCGATGTCTCCGGCGAAATCGGTCATCTATACGGTGCGAAAACCACCCCGCATATGTTCGTCATCGATAAGGAAGGCACGTTGGTATATGAAGGCGCCATCGACAGCGATTCCAGCTTTAAACCCTCTGCTATTGAAGGTGCTACAAATTACGTCCATGAAGCGTTGAAAAGCCTTAATGCGGGCAAACCCGTCGAGGTCTCCAGCACCAAGCCGTATGGCTGCGGCGTGAAGTACTAAAAAACAGGTTTTAAACTCCTGCAAGGGCCGCCGGTATTTACCGACGGCTCTTTTTTTCTGTCACTTTCAACCGTTTTGCATTATGGTATTTAAAGAAAG
>DAOPJS010000019.1:0-10581 GCA_035399785.1 Alphaproteobacteria bacterium | reverse complement strand
TGTCCGGCGCCACAATCACCATATTGCCCTTGTCGCCGATATCGCGCAGCGTATCCAAACGCATGGCTTCTTCCATGAATCTGTCAGCGGCGCTTGGGTCAACACCATCGGCGACCAATTGCTTGCGCAGGGCCGTATAGTTGGAGGCAACTTTCTCACGGAAGCCCGCAACACCTTCCCCGATCAGGATATTTCGCTGCTTATCGGCTTCGGCGCGTTTGACGGTTCTGATGTAATCTGCTTCCGCTTCATTGGTTGCGGCGTCTTTTTCAAGGGCGCTGGAACGAACACGGTCAAAGGTCTTTTTAACCTCACTGGAGGCCTGCGGCTCATCAATAACAATGTCATTGATTTGAATGCCGTAACCTGCAACCTGCGATTTGGTTTCGGCAATAACATCATCGCGCACTTCCTGACGCTCGTCATACAGCTCCTGAAAGTCTTTACCCGATGTGTATTTACGTACCGATGCCGCAACGACCTTTTTCATCAAATCAATCGGATTTCCTTTTTTGAATTTAAAGGTTGCTGAATCATTGACTTGGTAGTGAATGGAAATAGGCAACTTGACGAAAAGGTTGTCTGTCGTTTTTGTTTCCAGCTCTTCCACTTCCTGAAATTCCTGATGTGAAATTCGGTGCACTTGTTCAATGAAGGGGATCTTCATCTTCAATCCGGCTTCGGTATTGGTTCTGTTATGCTTGCCGAATCTGGTGACCAGTGCTTCATGTTCCTGCGGCACGGTGTAAAGACTGCCCTTTAATACGGCAACGGCGGCAATCGCTGTGGCGATGTAGGGAACGGCATTGGCCGCGGTTTGAAAAATATCTGCTAACATTATTTTATTCCTTCTCTAAGGTTATTTGGGTTATAGGTTCCTAATTGCGAATAATAGTCATTCGCAATTAATAGATATTAAGGTGGTGTCAGGGGCGGGGCCGTTTGCACGAAATAATAAGAAAGGGATAAAGAACCCTTGAAAGGGACTTTGCCTGACTTAAATATTGATCAATTTAATGATTATACAGGGGGCTATTTTTTGAAATAGCGTGTATAGCGCAAACGGCTATATAGGTCGGTGAGGATCTGGGACGGAAATAAGTTTTGCTTTAATAAACAATGTACTCTCCCATATGGCAGGCTCAAATCTTTGATGAGGTGCCAACTAAAATTAAAACTTTATGCGTTAGTTTATTCATACTATACCCTTTTAGCTTAGTCAATAAAAATCGACATGGCTGGGGTCAACTTATACGCATGGCTTTTTTGTTTTTGTCTTTTCAGATGTTTTTGAGTAAAAGAAAGCATGACAAAGAAATACTTCGGAACAGACGGTATACGCGGAACGGCCAACAGCAGCCCGATGACTGCCGGTATGGCGCTTCAGGTGGCTATGGCCACGGCGCATGTTTTGCGCCGGGCTTCGGGTAATGCGATGGACCGCGTTGTGATCGGTAAAGACACCCGCCTGTCGGGGTATATGCTGGAACAGGCAATGGCCTCCGGTTTTGTAGCTATGGGCATGGATGTTATTCGCACGGGGCCGATCCCGACGCCCGCTGTTGCCCGTTTAACCACAACCTTGCGCGCGGATATCGGAGTGATGATTTCTGCCTCTCATAATCCGTATCAGGATAACGGCATTAAATTATTCGGCGCGGATGGTTATAAGCTTTCCGATGACATTGAAAAACAGATCGAAGCCATGATCGATCAGGATATGGAACAATTTTTACCTGCGCCTGATTTCATCGGCAAAGCGACCCAGATGGATGATGCTCCGGGTCGTTATATTGAATATATCAAACGCAGTTTCCCGAAAGGGCAAACGCTGGATGGCATGAAAGTTGTCGTCGATTGTGCACATGGCGCAGCTTATAAAGTGGCGCCGCAAATTTTGTGGGAGCTGGAGGCCGACGTTATTGCTATCGGCAATACCCCGAATGGCCGCAACATTAATGACGGTTTCGGGGCAACGGCAACAGCTAATTTGCAAAAGCGTGTTCTGGAAGAAAAAGCGGATATCGGCATTGCCTTGGACGGTGATGCGGACCGCCTGATTGTCGTCGATGAAAAAGGTAATATCGTGGATGGGGATCAGTTGCTGGGGTTACTGGCGCTTGCCAAACGCGATCAGGGATTTTTAAAGGGCGGCATTGTCGCCACCGTCATGTCTAACTTGGGGCTGGAAAGATTTTTTGAAGCACAAAAAATTGATTTTATCCGCACGCCCGTGGGTGATCGCTATGTGGTGGAGGAAATGCGCCGCAGCGGTTTTAACATCGGCGGTGAACAATCGGGTCATATTATCTTAAGTGATTTCGGTACAACGGGCGATGGATTGTTAGCGGCTTTGCAGGTTCTCTGTGTTGTTTTTTCCGGTGGTAAGCCCGCAAGTGAAGTCTGTAAGGTTTTTCAGCCACTGCCGCAATTGCTGAAGAATGTTCATTACAAAGGGGCTACCCCTTTGGAAAAACAGGAAGTGCAATCCGCCATTAAAGGAGCGGAAGACAAACTGAACGGATCTGGTCGCTTATTGGTTCGGGCTTCGGGGACGGAGCCGTTAATTCGTGTTATGGCCGAAGGAGATGATGCGGCCATGGTTGAAAGTGTTGTGAATGACCTGTGTGACATTATCGGTAAATCCGCCGCATAATAAAAAAGGGAGCGCAGCTAAAGCGGCTCCCTTTTCTTAGGCTATGATATTTTGTCCTATTGAGCGGCAGGCTCAATTTCCTTCACGTCAACAATTTCTCTTTCGGTCGGAACAAAATAGCTTTTTGTTTCCGGTAAAGGTTTTGTTTTCAGGTTTGTGCCTTTCACTTCATATTTGCCGAACATTTCAGAAGCGACATTCGTGCTTCCTTTCGTTTTGTTATAGGCAACGAATTCCTCGGAACTTACATAACCGCTGCGGTCAGTATCCATGCTTGTAAAATGCATATAGGAATTATCTTCGTTGGAAAAATGCTGATAATCTTTAAAACTGACTCGATCATCGCCATCCTTATCCATTTTTTGATAAATTTTTTCTTTGGGTGTTGTGTAGGCTTTTGTCTCTGTGACATTATAGCCGACAATCTCTGTCACTTCTTTTTTAGTAGGTTTTTTGGTTTCGGCCGCAAACGCAGGCGCAACCATCACGGCCAGCAACGCTGTTCCTAAAAGAGCTTGTTTAGTCATAGTCATATTTTATCCTCCTTAAAGGTCTATGTGCACTCTAACGTACAAATGCTGTGTTAGTTCCATAGGGTTTATTGGAAAAATTAGTCTTTATTAAGGCGTATTTAGGTCAGATTGCCCTTGATTATAAGGGGTTTATCAGTCAAAGTGGGTCGTATCCCAGATACATTACCATAATTAATATATTTTAGAGCGAAATGAGCGAGACACATCCCGCCCTGTTGCCCAACGGCCTGAAAGACCTTTTGCCGCCCGAAGCAGAGGAAGAGGCGCGCATTATCACCTGTTTGATGGATAGTTTCTCGGCTTTCGGCTATCGCCGCGTCAAACCCCCATTGGTTGAATTCGAAGAAAGTCTGCTGGCTCCGGGGCCGGGAAAGGCATTGGCGCGTGATACATTTCGTCTGATGGATCCTGTTTCCCAACATATGATGGGGGTACGTGCGGATACGACGGCGCAAATTGCCCGCATTGCCGGATCACGCCTGAAACAAACACCGCGTCCGCTACGCCTGTCTTATGCGGTGGATGTTTTGCGGGTTAACGGGTCACAGCTGCGGCCGGAACGGCAATTTTGTCAGGTTGGGTGTGAGCTGATCGGCGCTGGCGATTTCCGCGATGATGTCGAAATTTCACTAATGGCTTTAAAGGCACTGAAAGATGTCGGTGTTGAAAACCTTTCGATTGATCTGACAATTCCCAGCCTGATTGATACGCTGTTTGATGAATTCAAAATCGAATCTGTGGAACGAAATAAACTGGAAAGCCTGATCCAAAAACGCGATCGTGACGGATTAAAATCCGTTAAGGGAAAAGCGACAGAGGCATTGGTGCAATTACTGGATTGTTCTGGGCTGGCGCGCGAAGCGATGACGGGTTTGAAAAAAGTAAAATTGCCCAAGGCAGCGCAGGCTAATATTAAATTACTGTCCAAAGTTTATGATGATCTTCTCGGCGCGTTAAAAACTTACGGCATGGATAATATCAACCTGACAATTGATTTGATCGAGCGTCGCGGCTTTGAATATCAAAACGGCGTCAGCTTTACCTTGTTTGCGCCACAGGTGCGGGGGGAGCTGGGACGGGGCGGCCGCTACCGCGTCGCTGGGGACAGTGACGAGGACGCAACCGGCTTTACACTTTATATGGACAGTGTCCGTCAGGCCGTCAAAACGCCGCAGGATCAAAACAGGAAAGTTCTGAATCGAAACGCATCGTGGGAAGATATCAAAAATCTTCAGGATCAGGGATATCTGGTTTCCCGCGGCGGCAGCGAAGAAAAATAAACCATACAAAACCAAAAGGAAAAATCATGACAAATGTAGCGGTGATCGGATCACAATGGGGTGATGAAGGAAAAGGAAAGATCGTTGACTTTCTCTCCAGTCAGGCCGATGTGGTGGTACGTTTTCAAGGCGGACATAACGCGGGTCATACACTGGTTGTAGACGGTGTCACTTATAAGCTTCACTTGCTGCCATCAGGGATTGTCCGCCCCGGGAAGTTATCGATTATCGGTAACGGCGTTGTTGTGGATCCCCGCGCGTTGCTGGATGAAATCGAAACGGTCAAGGGGCAGGGCGTTGATATCAATCCCGATAATTTATTACTGGCCGAAAATGCCACCTTGATTTTGCCGATCCATCCCGCCTTGGATGTGGCCATGGAAGAAGCGCGCGGCGCGAAGAAAATCGGCACCACGGGGCGCGGTATTGGTCTGGCTTATGAAGATAAAGTCGCGCGCCGCGGCATTCGTGTTTGTGATTTGGCGCATGGTGATTTCCTGAAAGAGCGGATTGAAAATATGCTGTCGCATCACAATGTCCTGCTGAAAGGTATGGGCGCGGATGAAATGAAAGTAACCGATGTCTATGACCAATTGATGGGAATGGCAGATCAGATACTAAAATACGCAGGCGTGTCATGGAGAGCGATTGATGACGCCGAAAAGGCGGGTAAGAAAATTCTGTTCGAAGGGGCGCAGGGGCATTTCCTTGATGTTGATCACGGAACTTATCCTTTTGTAACGTCTTCCAATACCGTAGCCTCTCAGGCGGCGGCGGGATCAGGCGTCGGCGCCAAAAAAATCGGCTATGTTCTGGGTATTACCAAGGCCTATACAACCCGCGTCGGGTCAGGACCTTTCCCGACCGAATTACATGATGAAATCGGCGAAACACTCGGAAGAAAAGGACATGAATTCGGTGTATCGACAGGGCGCAAGCGTCGCTGTGGCTGGTTTGATGCGGTTTTGGTGCGTCAGGCCATTAAAACAGGTGGTATCGACGGGATTGCCCTGACCAAGATGGATATTCTGGATGGTTTTGATGAAATCAAGGTATGTGTTGCCTATGACCTGAACGGGGAGCGTATTGATTATTTACCTGCCTCAACTGTGGATCAGGCAAATATAAAACCGATTTACGAAACTATTAAGGGTTGGAAAGAAACATCCCAAGGGGCGCGAAGCTGGGCGGATATTCCTGCCGCAGCGGTGAAATATGTCCGCCATATCGAAGAATTGATCGAGGCTCCGGTGGCATTACTATCCACCAGCCCTGATCGTGATGACACGATTTTGATGCAGGATCCTTTCAGAGCCTAGTTTTCTGCCATTTACAGAATTTACTTTCCGGGCGAAGCACTTTAGAATAGGGGCAGAATTATTCCTGCCCCTTTTTTGTCGCCTGAAATTGTGAGTTATGACAGAAGAATCTGCACCAGAAGAAGAAATTGAAACTTCCCCCGAAGACAGCCGGGAAGAAGTTGCGAATGACACAAAACCCGAGGAAGAAGAAAAACGAAAAAGCGATGTTCTTCTGAATAAGGATATCCAAATCCTTTATCAGGAACCTATGGCGCATTTGCACAAAGGTAAAATCCGTGCCTATCGTGCGGTCGGGCGCAACAAGGTTGTTTCTGATCTCGTGGCATTTGTTTGTCACAAAAGTCTGACGCCGCGGCGTATTGCCAGTATAAAATACGGCAAAGTGGCCAATCCCAATATTGCCAAGCTGGTGACCTCCGACACTGTTGTCTGGCCGGATACGGGGGAGGAGCATTTTTGCTTTGTCTATGAAAATACCTTAGGGCAGCCAATCTGGAAAAGCTATGAGAAGCATCCGGCACTGGGATGGAAACCCGATATGGTGCTCGAAAATATTGCCCATCCAATTATCAGTATCTTGATGGATTTACGCGATAAAGATTTGGTCCATGGCGAAATATGGCCGGGAAATATGTTCTTCAGCTCGACAGTATCATCACCCCAGCAAACCAGCGAAAAAATTAAGCTTGGGGAATGTTTGGCGGCACCTGCTTCCTCGCAATTACCGGCGCTTTACGAACCGATTGAGCGCGCCTTGGCCAGCCCTACGGGACGCGGCGGCGGAACATTCGCCGATGATTTATATTCTTTTGGTGTATCGCTTGCCGTTATTTTGCGGACGACGGATACTTTGCAAGGATTGACCGACGAAGAAATTATCGAACGTAAAATTGAAAAAGGCAGTTATGCAACCTTGATCGGCAAAGATCGTTTAAGCGGCGGTCTTCTCGAATTGCTTCGCGGCCTTCTCTATGATGATCCGCTGCAACGTTGGACACTCGATGATGTTCAGGCATGGATGGACGGAAGACGGCTCAGCCCGAAACAGGCCCCCAAAAGGGTGAAGGCAACACGGCCGCTTTTGCTTAATAATAAAAAATATATTCGCCCTGAACTGCTGGCCAAAGATATGTGGCGTTATACCGATGAAGTCGCCAAAATTACCGAAAATGGAGAGCTGGATCAATGGATTGAACGGGCGATAGAAGATAAAATCCTTAAAGCGCGGATGGATCAGTTATTCAAGGAAATGAAAAGCATTGATCGCGGAAAGGGATATCCTGAGCGCTTGGCGGTTATATTATCGACAACGCTTTATACAGAGTGTCCTGTCAGGTATAAAAATCTGAGCTTTATTCCAAGCGGCTTTGGGAAAATTCTCAGTGAGGCCTATGTTCAAAAGCACGATCTGCAACCTTATATCGAGATTTTGAAGCAGAATTTCATTATACAATCCATCCGCAACAGACGGAAAGTGGTCGATTCTTCGTCGCTGATTTCAAAGCTGGATACCTGCCGTTCTCTTATTAACCAGCAATCTGTCGGTTCCGGTCTAGAGCGGTGTTTATATGTTTTGGATAGTGAATGCCCGTGTCTGAGTCCTGTTTTTGATAAATACTATGTTCAAACACCGGAAGAATTAATCTTGGCATTTGAAAAAATTTGTGAGAATTCAAAATCACAGGCTTTGTTTGATCGTCATGTTGTTGCCTTCTTATCTGTCAAAGACAGAAAAAATATTGATCCCTATATGGGAGAAATTAATTCGGCAGAGCCGCATAACCGTGTCTTAGGTCAAATACGAACGTTGGCAACAATCCAAAAACGGGCTTCTTTAGGCAAATTGCCGGCGATAGCGGAATGGGTAGCAGAAAATCTGGAGGATGTTTACGAAAGATTTCACGATAGTAAAAAACGCGCAGACCTGCGGGAACAAGTTGAAGCAATCAAAAAATCCGGCGATATAAGTAAAATCGCAGCACTTTTCGATGATCCTAAATTATATCAAAGTGATGTTCATGCCTTTCATCAGGCGATGGAGGAATACCAGCGGATTGAGTATGAAAAACAATTGATAGAAGAAAAACTGAAAAACAGAAAAGATTACGGACAAAAGACAGGGCGTCAAATTGCTTCCGTTATTTCCATGTTTTTATCCGTCTTTATAATTGTTGTGACGGCTTATGTGACATTGATGAAGGGATAGGGGTATGGCCAAGAAAAATAAACAAGCGAAAAAAAGCGGCATTGGTTTTAAATGGATTTTTCTATCCGTTTTCTTTTTGGCATTTATGATTATGTTTATGCCGACAACCTTTTTATTGGCTGTTGGCTTGCTGCCCACTTTTGTTGCCATCGCTGTTGACCGCGAGCCGGGGAGAAACAAAAGCTTTACTATCGGTGCCATGAACTTTTCCGGATGTTTTCCTTATCTCTTGGGGCTTTGGACAAAATCCAATTCTATGGATCAGGTCATGGGATATATTGCCGATCCTAAAACAATCATTGTCATGTATAGCGCGGCAGGTATCGGCTATTTGATTAACTGGTTGGTAACAATGGGCGTTTCTTCCATTTTGGTGCAGCGAAGCCGCATGAGGATTAAAAAAATTGAGGAAGAGAAAAAGGCCTTGGAAGAACGCTGGGGCAAACATGTCAACGGCAGTTATGATCTGGATGATCTGGGTTTTATTATCGAGAAGCCTGCCGCCTAACCTATTGTTAGTTAAACTGTTTTAATATGTCTCTTTGTATC
Source organism: Alphaproteobacteria bacterium (assembly GCA_035399785.1). GTDB lineage: Bacteria > Pseudomonadota > Alphaproteobacteria > Micavibrionales > Micavibrionaceae. The sequence continues at coordinate 2,035 of DAOPJS010000019.1, read as the reverse complement.
TATTCTTAATCTTTCCTTAAGGCATGTCGTCCTAAAATATAAGAGTATAAATTTATTTTTGGGCATGTCCTTTTGGGTTTGGGGCATGCTTTTTCATATGCGGAATATAGAAACAATTTAAGGTAAAATTATCTAAAATGTCAGATAATTCACTCGATAAAAATATCAAGACATGGCGTTATAACCGCGATGGTTCCACGGCTGTGGAATTTGCGCTGATTGGTATCCCGTTTATTTTTATGGTGATCGGCATTGTTGAAATGGCCTTGATGTTTACTGCACAAAGCCTTCTTGAAGCCTCTACCGCGGAAGCGGCGCGCCAAATCCGAATTGGCGCTGTCCAACAGGGCGGAGGAGAAGATGAGTTTATCGAATCTCTCTGTGATTATGCTTCGGTCCTTATTCCCTGTGGCGATTTACAATATCAGGTTGTATCAATGGACAGTTTTGAAGATGCGGCGGATTTTCCTGACGCTTCCTTTGATGAGAATGGTGATTTGGAAGATCAACAATTTGATGCCGGCGGCGTCAGCGATGTTGTCATGATACGCACGGCCTATAAATATCCGATTAAAACACCGATGATGCAATTAATCTTATCGAATAACGGCGATCAAAACCGTCTGATGTTGTCGACAATTGTTTTACAAACAGAGCCGTATGAGTTTGAGAATTAAATGAGAAAAATAACAAAAAAATATTCATCCCATAGCGGGTTTAAGAATTATCTTGAAGATGAAAGCGGTTTGTCCTTCATGGAAACCGTTGTTCTTTTTCCCGTTTTGTTGTCGATGCTGATGGCTGTTTTTGATTTGGGTCAGGGGATTGTGATTAATCAAAAAACCGTTGCGGCGTCGCAGGTCATTGCAGATTTGATTACCCGCAACAAGGTTGTAAATACAGATTTAATTAATGATGTTGTAAACGCCGGTGAGCTTGCTTTTGCACCATATCCATCCGATACATTCGGCTATGATATTGCCAGCGTCGAATTTGATGAAGATGGTGATCCGGTGGTTCTTTGGCGCGTAACGGAAAATATGGATCCTGACGATTCGCCGATTGATTCAACTATCGGTCTTGGCGCTGAAGGCGAAGGCGTCGTGGTGGTAAGCGTGGTTTATACTTATACGCCTTTTTTCAGTAATTTTGTTGTTGATGAGTTCCGGATGAATGAATTGGCATTTCTGCGTGGACGAAAAAGCGCGACGGTTCCGTGCACGGATTGTTCATAAAAAAATAAAAAACAGGTGGGTTCTATGAGAAATAATAAAAATATAAAAAATAAAATATTAGAGAGATCCCGATCATATATACGCCAACAAACAGGGGTTGTGGCGGTTGCATTTGGACTTCTTATTCCCGTTGTTGTCGGCGCAGTCGGTTTATCCGTTGATATGGCGCAGGCCTATCTTGTAAAGGCGCGCTTATCCAGTGCCTTGGATGCCGCAGCTCTGGCGGCCGCGGCTACGGGTACGGATGATGAAGATGAAATTCAGGATAAAGTTGATGCCTTTATGGAGGCAAACTACCCCGAAGGGCGTATCGGAACAAAGGTGAATGTTGATGCCTCGCTTGACGGGGATGAATTGACGGTGACAGCGACGGCCCGTCTGGATACATCCTTCATGCGTATTTTTGGATATGATAACTTGGATGTGGATGCGGTAACAGTTGTTCAGCGCGAGGTTCGCGGTCTGGAAGTGGTGATGGTGCTCGATAATACAGGGTCGATGTCAACAGATAACAATATCGGTACCTTAAAAACGGCCACAGCCAATTTTATCAATATCCTTTTCGATAGTGTGGATGATCCGGAATTGGTGAAGGTCGGTTTGGTGCCTTATGCCAGTTCGGTCAATGTCGGTCCCTATGGTTTGGGGTTGAATTTGGATGGTGATGACTATGGAGAGCCTTTTGTGGTGCCACCTGATGATGATGAATATGCGGGCTATTATAATGGCCTGAACCAGTATACCGGCAATAATTACGGTATAGCCGAAGAAGATTTGGAGTACGACCCCAGCAAAAAAGG
>DAOPJS010000018.1:0-10634 GCA_035399785.1 Alphaproteobacteria bacterium | reverse complement strand
CGTGCGACCATCCCGCCACCATCCCCTGTACAGGTATGGGCAGACGTACAAGAGAAATAGGCACGGCCATAACCGCCCGTCGCCAGAATGGTTTGATGCGCACGGAAACGGTGCAATTTACCGTCATCCAAATTCCAGCACATGACACCAAGGCATTCACCCTCATCGCTCATGATCAGATCGAGGGCAAAATATTCAATAAAGAATTCCGCCTTGTGTTTGAGCGCCTGTTGATACAGCGTATGAAGCATCGCATGCCCTGTACGGTCAGCGGCAGCGCAAGTGCGCTGCGCGGTACCCTTCCCGTAATGGGTTGTCATACCGCCAAAGGCACGCTGATAAATCTTACCTTCAGGAGTTCTTGAAAACGGCACACCGTAATGCTCCAATTCAATAACCGCGGGAATAGCTTCGCGGCACATATATTCAATCGCGTCCTGATCCCCTAACCAGTCAGAGCCCTTAATCGTGTCATACATATGGAAGCGCCAGTCATCTTCCCCCATATTCGCCAGCGCCGCGGAAATACCGCCCTGCGCCGCTACGGTATGGGAACGTGTCGGGAAAACCTTGGAAATCAGGGCCGTTTTTAATCCCTTCTCCGCGCAGCCAAATCCTGCACGAAGCCCTGCACCGCCGGCACCGACAACAACGACATCATATTCATGATCAATAATTTCGTAAGACTGGGTCATGTAAACTTATACTCCCGCTGTAAAAGCGATTTTTAGAATTGAAAAAATACAGGCAACGGCCAAAGCAATAAAAAATAATTTCTGACCAATTAACTTGGTCATACGGAACCATTTACAGGAAATATAATCTTCGATAATGACCTGATTGCCTAAAACGGCATGATAAAAACCGGCAATAATAAAAAGGATGGAAAGGACTGCATTCATCGGCTGTGCCAACCATGTCGTAAACTCTAAATAATCCGCGCCCTGAAGCTTGAACATAGAATAAACCACCCAGAAAATAAGCGGTAAAACTGCCAGCGCGGTGACACGTTGCATCAACCAGTGATGGGTTCCCGTATGGGCGGAGCCAAGACCTTTTGCCTTGGCCAAAGGGGTTTGAATGGATTGTTTTTTCTTACTCGACATTGACTTCCCCTTCAACCTCTACGGTCTGATCCTTATTGAAGTAATCTTTGTGACAGCCGCAACTTAATGACCACACACCATAGGTCATCACGGCGGCAAATAACAAAACCAGCGTACCTGTTTTGCAGGCCGCTTTCTGATTGATACCGCAGCCCATATCCCAAAACATGTGACGGATACCGTTACCCATGTGATAAAAAAGTGCAAACGCCCAAGCAACAAAAACGTATTTTGTGTAGGGCGTATCAATCAAAGTCATGACCTGATTATACCGCTCCTCCCCTAAGCCCGCGGCAATCATCCAAACAGCCAGCAAAACCAGCCCTATCGTCAGTAAAACACCCGTTATACGGTGCGAAATTGACATCTTTGCCGTCATCGGCAGGCGGTAGACCTGAAGATGCGGCGACAATGGCCTTGTTATGGAATTATCTTTATCTGACATTGTAAAACCCTATTTAAAAATGCGCCTTATCATAAGCATTCACCAAGGGTTTTCCAACCCCTAAAGTGATGAAATTATTAGGTAAAACCTAAAAATATCTGCCTGAGTTACAGGTAATCTTTAATAAGAACTTCTGCAATCTGGATGGAATTTAAAGCCGCCCCTTTGCGCATATTATCCGAGACACACCAGAAATTCAGACCGTTTTTGACCGATTTATCGGCGCGCACGCGGGAGATAAAAACATCATCCTCACCCGCAATTTCCGCCGGTGTAACAAATTCCATCTCACTATCCAGATCAATCAGGGTGACCCCTTCGGCATCACGCCATAATTTCATTGCTTCTTTTGGCGAGAGCGGATTTTCCAACTCGATATTCACCATCTCGGCATGGCCGATAAAAACAGGCATACGGACACAGTTGGCACAGACTTCAATTTCAGGATCGAGGATCTTCTTCGTTTCCACAACCATTTTCCATTCTTCTTTGGTCATGCCGTCATCCATAAACTTATCGATCTGCGGAATAACGTTAAAAGCAATCTGCTTTGGAAAAACTTCGCTTTTCGGCTCATCATTCATAAAGAAATGACGGCTTTGGTTAAACAGTTCATCCATTGCCTCTTTACCTGCACCAGAAACGGATTGGTAAGTGGATACCACAATGCGCTTAATTTTTGCTGCTTCATGAATTGGCTTCAACGCCACCAGCATTTGTATGGTTGAACAATTCGGGTTCGCGATAATATTACGCTTGGCATAGTTTTTCAGTGCCTGCGGATTTACCTCCGGCACAACCAATGGCACGTCAGGTTCCATCCGAAAATGGCTGGTGTTATCAACGACAATCGCTCCTGCTGCCGCAGCCTTCGGCGCGAATTCAGCAGATACTTTTGCCCCGGGAGATGAAAAGACAAAATCTGTCCCTTTAAAGTCATATTTGGCCAGGTCCTGAACCTTCAGGTTTTTATCACCGAAAGATACTTCCGTACCCGCAGAACGGGCAGAGGCCAACGCCACCACCTCACTGACAGGAAAATTGCGTTCATGCAAAATGCTGAGCATTTCACGCCCGACATTTCCGGTTGCACCCACAACAGCCACTTTATAGGACATAATCTTTAACCTTCTTCATTTCTGATCTGTTACTTGAACCTAATTGTGATATGCTAATTTCACTAATAAAAACAACCTTTTTTATCATTTTCCATGCCCCTTTCCCATCTATATGACGATATTCCCATCGGTGTTTGTGTGATAAAGCGTGATCGTAAGGATTTGGCCGTTCTCTACGCCAATAAGATTTTTATCAAGTCGCTGGGATATTCGCATGTAAGTGAGATAATCGGTCGCAATATCGAAGATGCCTGGCCGGAGGATGAAACTGTTGCTTTGGCAAAAAAACTGAAAAGCCCTACGCCGCCGCAAAATGCAACTTTAAGCTTCCGAAACCTGCGCGAAGATACAAAACACTGGGCCCTTGTATCCATTCGGGAAACCAAATGGGAAGATCAGGATTGCTTTACCTTATGGGCAACCGATATTTCAGCAAGCAAGCAAATTGAAAATGAGCTGGAACGGGCACTCCAAAAAGCAGATGCGGCGGTCGAGCAAAAATCAAACTTCCTTGCCACAATGAGCCATGAAATCCGCACCCCGATGCAATCAGTCTATGGTCTGCTGGAATTGGTCGAACAGGAAAAACCCGCACCCAATGTCATGGCAATGGTGCAAACCGCCAAAAATTCGGCCAGCGGCCTTCTTGAAATTCTGGATGATATTCTGGACTTTGCCAAAATGGATGCTGACCAGATGGAGCTTGATTACTTTGAGGTTCCCGTCAGAACACTGGCCAGAGGGATCAACGAAGCCCTCGCCGTCAAGGTGCAGGGAAAGCCTGTGGAATTACTGGATGATATCGCCCAAGACGTTCCGTTTGTTGTCGTCGGCGACCCGAAAAGATTACGGCAGATCATCATGAACCTCATGGGCAATGCAATGAAGTTCACCCATGAAGGTAACGTCACCATCAAGATAACAAAAGAATGTAAAAATATCGACATCCCTGAAAACCGTGTCGGTCTGCGTTTCGAAATTATTGATACCGGTATCGGTATGAGCGACGAAGCAGCATCGAGATTGTTTAAGCCTTTCAGTCAGGCCGACAACTCGACATCACGAAAATATGGAGGTACCGGTTTAGGCCTGTCTATCAGTAAAAAACTGGTCGAAATGATGGGCGGTCAAATAGGCGTTTTTTCCAAAGAAGGAAAAGGATCTACCTTCTGGTTTGAAATTCCCACCGAAGAAGTTGATACCGAAGCCAATGTTCTGGACATGCCGGAACTGGATGGCATTTCGGTTTTATCCGTTGAAGACCATCCGCAAGGTGCCAAAGAAATTGTCCGCTCCCTACAATCCATGGGCGCCAATGTCGAAAGCTGTCCAACATATGCAGAGGCACTGGAACTTATTATCCGCCGCCCCTTTGACGTTGCCGTCGTAGATCAGGGATTACCAGATGGACTGGGGCTTGACCTGTTGCGGGAGATGATGGAAATACGCCCGTTTATGGGGCTCATCATGTACACGGTGCGGGATGATGCGGGTCTGCAACACACCCTACAATCGCTTGGGGTTGCCTATCTGACAAAACCTGCCAGCCGCATCGGTCTGGGGGAAGCGGTTCAAGACGCCGCCAGTAAAGTGATGAAAATGGGTATTGAAGGCCCGACAAAATTATTGATCGCAGAAGACACCGCCAGTGTCCGCGATGTTCTTCAACGCCAACTGGATATATTGGGCGTTGAAGCCAAATTCGTTGAAAACGGTGTGGAAGCGCTGGAAGCTGTACGCAGCGGTGAATACGGCATCCTCTTGACCGACTTACATATGCCTGAAATGGACGGCTACAGTGTTATAAACGCCATCCGCGAGGATGATGAAAAACTCGACAGGCACTTTCCCGTTATCTCCCTGACAGCCGATGTACAGATGAGCCAACGACAGATTTACATGTCCTATGGTTTTGATGAATGTCTGTTAAAACCGGTATCGCTGGGGCAATTCAGACGGTTATTGATCCGCTGGGGATTGCTTGAAGGAGGACAAGAACAGAAAAAAAGCCAGACCGAGAATAAAGCTGCAGAGCAAGATAGCGCGGCTGCCATAGATCAAAATGCCATTATTGAACAAATGGGCGGACTGGATGAAGGTACTATAGAAATGCTCGGTATGTTTGTTGATATGACGGAACCCATGATCGGGAAGATACAGGCAACCTATGATAAAAAAGATTTTCATGCCTTAATGGAACTGGCACACAGCCTGAAAGGTGCTGCCCGCTCTGCCTGCGCCAATATTCTGGGTAATTATGCGGCGGAACTGCAAACCGAGTCAGAGAATAAAAAAGACAGACCCGATCTGATTGAAAATATTACAAACGAATTTGCGCGCGTAAAAGAAGAAATAGCGAATATGAAACCGTAATTACGGACAAGCCGCCTCGTCCCCGTCAGTATCACCATTATACGTGGCTGTCGCTTGCGTAATCACCCAAACACGAAAACAGGTGCTGCCGCTTGGGCATTTAGGATCCGTACCTGCTGCCGTGCTGGTTAATTCTCTTGCAGCGGCAGAAGCATCAATTATATCTGTTTCACACTCAGAAAATTCACCATCAAGCTTTTCCATGGCGGTCTGTAAAAAGGCGTCAGACTTATCTGTTTCGGTAAAGAAGAAAACACCATCGGTACCGTTATAATACTGCCATGCGTTAAATAAATCGGGCGGCGGTGGTAAAAATTTACCTGAACGGCCACCAAAAATATCACCGTGATTTTTATTGTTTCCGGGATTTCCGGGACAACCAATATATTGAAGCTCATTATTAGGCTTAGCGGAGGAGGCAGCGCCCGTTCCCGATGTTAGAGCAAAATAACCATCTGTCGGCGTGAACGGATAAGGCCTGACAACAGAGGCAGGAATATTCGGCTTATCCGACGTATCACCATCAGGGTAATTCAAAACACATTCCTGAATGCTGGAGCGGATGAACTCTATCTGCGATTTCATCTGCGTAATCGTATTGAAGCTACTTTGCGCCGACGTCTGTTGGCTGGAGGGTTTCATAAAAGATGCGGTCAAGGCCGCAAGCAACGCAATTGCAATCAGGATGTAGACAAGCGCGCTTCCTGATTGTGAATTGTTTCTATGTGTTGAAACCATAACGTCTTCGGTTTTCTAACGTTCCAGAAGAACAGAATAGAAAACATACTCCCCGCCGTTATCGGCACTATAGAAACAACCGGAAGGTTGGCCTGTAAATGCTGTACAGCCATCTCCCTGCAGATCATCCTGATCAGAAGATGGAAAACCTGAGGAGTTACTATCCAGATTATCTCTCACCTTTGTTTCATCAGAACCTGAATCCAAATTCGGTACACCGCCGGTCATCGTACAGCCCGTGGTATTAATGGCAAATTCTTCATTCACTTGTCGGCAAACTGCCTGCGTAATGCCCGGAAGGAAGGCGATAATGTCATTACCACCGGCACCATCAGTCCCGATTTCAGGAATATCAAAATTAGCATTGTAAAACCATGTCCCGTTGTTGGAACCAACCATCAGGTCAGCCGGTGCTTGCTGGTAAACAGCACCACCGCCAGCCGGGTGGAAAACCAACAAACTGTTTTCTGACGCCAAACCAAAATCGGCCGGCGTGTTAAAGAGCAAATCGGAAACGTCCACACCACCAAGAACCATACGAATAAGAGCTGTCCTCATCGCTGTCGGCCCTTGCGTCATCGACGCACTACTCAAGATCGCTTTTTCTTTTTCCGTCGAACCGCCCCCGGATCGTGTTGACTGTGTCACCGCATAAGACAGGGCTGCAAACAATGCCACCGCAATCAAAATAAGAAACAGGACGTTACCTTTTTCCCCTAAGCGCTCTTTATTACTATTCATCATGGACTCCATATTTTTTATAAATCTAGCATTTAATTTTTATTCTTTAAGTACTTAGCTCGGCTTTTCCACAGATACCTTATTAACTTTCAAGGATGCGGCCAATTTGAATTGCCTGTCACATTCACGCCCCACACACAACTTCTCCAACGATACACGCCAGCCATCCCCCCCGTTTTGTACGTGGCCGATAGCTTCACGAAACTCCGCAAAGTTTGCAGTACTGGTAGCAGTAATAATAATCGTTGAACCATTTACCTTAATATCCAGTCCCTTATAACTTTTCTTCGCATTTTCGACGAATTTCTCGACTTCAGCCTTTGGGATCGCAATATTATTGATTTTGGGCACAGCCGGCTTCAATGCCTCGGTTGCCTTTAATTCTTCTCTTAACTCGGTCAATTTCTGTGTTTCAATCGCCGTATAAAGCCCTGCAGCCCCCGCCATCCCCCAAGCAATAGCGGCCGCAACCAACACCGTTTGCCCGGCATTTTGCGGCAATTTTTCCAGAAAACGGTTTAAATCGTCAGCGGACTGAGCGCTGAAGTATTTTTGTACCGTTTTTATATCAAAAGACTTACTTTTCAATGACTTACCTTGTTTTTGAAGAAATCTGGCTATTACTCTCTCATTATAACAAAAAAACTTAAATTATTGATAAAATTATCATTATTTACTTATTACCTTTAATTCTCACCCGTCCGTCAGGCTCAATACCCGGCTGCACTTGCCCTCTTATCGAGCCAACCCCTTGCCCATAGGCGGGAGGAACAAGAACTTCCCAATCTCGTTTATTGCCGGAAACCTCATACTTCACAAGAGTTCCGTCAATGGTTCGTAATTCATCCAGCAATTCCTGAATACGGACCATGTGCTTGATGGAATCACTCTGCAAAGCATTATAAGCTTCAAGCATGAGGTTCTGTGAGACCCGGTCAGTTTCAGCTTTCACCTTGGCCAAATCGCGCTGCACGGTATTGGTTAAAACAAACTCAAACCCCAGAAAGGATAAAATAAGAAAATTAATCCCGATCCCGACCATCAGAAGCATACGGGCCGCCGCTCTGGAGAGTTTTTCTGTGCGCATCGCCCTGTTTTTCCAGGGCACCTGATCCGCCATTTCAGGATTAATCGTCACAAAGTTCGCATCCATACTCTGAATACGCGGCAGTAATGTTCTGCCCGCTCCCAAAAAGACCTGCATGCGGCCTGTATCAGGATCCCAGCGCAAGGCCGACGCCATCCCTTCCTGCTCGTAAATATAAACTGTTTCCCTGTCCCAATATTCACTATTGCCGGGAAGGGCCGCTGCCAAAGGGCACCAACTATCAGGGTTGGAAGCAAGCGAGGAAGAAGGAGTTGCCAGATACCAACAGCGATTATTTTCTACCGTATAACAAAAATGAACCTTTTCCGTACCACAAGCCTGTGATGCCGCATTCCATACAGCTTCTTCCTCCATCCCCGCCATATAGGGAACAGATCCGCCAACTAATTCATGTGGTAGGTAAGGAGATAATTTGGTAACAAAATTACGTGCCTCACCGGCAAGATAGTCTTCCATTCCCGGTCTGGGACCGGAATATCTTTTTTGCTGTTGCCCCTGTTTCGGAGCCTGGGCGCCTGTATTTTTGCTCGAAAATGCCACCTTATAAAGCTCCCCCCATGAGTCCGCCCATCATGCTATCCATACTCATATTCATCACAGTCAGTGCGTAAATCGCACTACCAAAAGCAATAACCAAGAAAACGCCTGTCAAAGCAAAGGCCAGCCACACAATCAGAGAGTGCTTGGTTTTAGCTGCACCCGTCCGCATTTCGGCAATTGACTCCAATATGGTAGCAACTTGTCCAAGATCAGACAAGCTTGCTAACTCTAATCTTTCACTTCTCGTCAACGGAGGCCTGTCTAGAGCATTCCCCAAACTGATCCCGCGGAACAAATCATCATTTGCCTCCCGCCAATAAGTCGCCACCTCGGGAGATGTCGTTGATTGGGATGCTTGTATCAACGCCTCGTTGATCGGCACGCGTCCTTTCAGCATTCTGGAGGCCGCAATCATGGAATCAGAGAACCCCAAATCCCGCAGGTAAGCCCCGATAAGAGGAATTTTTCTGACCACTCTTGCTGTCGGCCAGTCTGCTTTCCCTTTATTTATAAAGAAGGAAAAGATTGCCCACGCCATAAAACCACCGATAAAAAAGGCGAAGTAAATAAGGATATCCCAAGTCAAGGCCAAGTTATCAACCACACGGTTATAATGCTCCAACTCTGCCGGATCTTGCGGCGCATTTCCATGAAACCACCCCAAGACCATATCCTTCCCCCAAAATAGGGATTGAACGATTGTAACCACATCAAAGCCAAGCCAACCCATCGTTCCCATGATTGCACGCGCGTTTTTCTTCTTCTGCGTAATGGAATGAATGGCATGCGGAATACCATCTTGTAACTTATTGGCTTTCTCGCTACCTGCTAAAATGGCAATCGTGCCGTGATCAAAAATGTTCAACGCCTTTAGAGCATCAATAACCCCCAACCCCCGCGACAAAGCCTCACGCGCAGGTGCCAGAATATTTTGACGCATCGGGTTTGTTTCAGCCTCGATAATTTTCCAAAGTGCCACACCGGGAGAGGAAACCGACGTTGAACGAAACATAATCCCGCGCAACAACTGCACCTGCCACCATGTTGATCTTGCTAACAATCTTTCCAATGGGGAGCGCTCATGCGGTCTAATTCTAAGAACATAACCGCCGCGTTTGATAACTTCCTGCCTGACGTCATCTTCTGTCGGAAGATAGAAAGACTCCTGAACCTTTTTTGGCCCCGAAGTACTTTCATAAGCAATATCAGCAACCCATTGTTGCATATAAAACTTCTCCTATTCTTCCAGATAAGACAGGGCCGCTTTCGGATCTACCAGACCACTTAAAACAAGATCGACCAAACCTTCACGTCGCGTATGAACAATTATTCCTTCCTGCCCCACGAGAGTATTAACGTTATGTAAGAGCGCTTCATAAATATCATTTCTTTGTCCCGGCCCAGATGTCAAAAGGATAGCATCAAGCAACAAGGTTCTTCCCGAAATACCGGTTCTGTTACACAGATCACACCCCGCACTATTATGGGTATGTACTTCTTCCTCGCTATCAACACCCAATTCAGCAATTTCTTCAGGCTTTAAAACCTCACCGATTTTTTTCTTGTGCGAACATCCCTGACACAATGTTCTGACAAGGCGTTGGTTCAAAATTGCACGCACCTGCTGCGCCAAGGTAAACGTTGAAGAGCGCTCCCGCTCCGGTGGCATAAGGGAGCGCATTCTCTCGAAGGTCTGTAGCGCGGTATCAGCGTGCACAGTAGAGATAACCGTGTGCCCTGATTCTGCGGCGCGCAAAGCCGTTTCAACCGTATCGGCATCACGCATCTCCCCAATCACAATATAGTCAGGGTCATGACGCATGGAAGCACGGATAAGATCGGCAAATTCACCACCCGCCTGATGCGGCCTGACCTGCCATTGGGTCGCATAACGCAGCTCATATTCGATCGGATCTTCAATCGTTAAAACATGTTTACGGCGACGGTCGATCTGCTGCACACAGGCATAAAGTGTCGTGGTTTTACCGGAACCGGTCGGACCGGAAAGAAGGATAAGACCACCGCCCCCTTTAATTTCAGGGGAAAGCAAGTTGGCCAGATAATCCCCGACGTCTTCATGACGGCGGAACAATTCATCAAAACCTTTCAAGGCCGCTCTATCGAGCAAACGTAAAGTGATTTTTTCACCATCCTGCGCCTGAGGTCCCGCAGCAACACGAACGTCAATTGTTCTTCCCTGCCATGTAAAGGCAAAACGTCCGTCTTTGGGGGTCACACGATCCCCGAAGTTCAATCCTGCATTTCTTTTTAATAAGGTTGTCAAACGCGCCATCGCATCAGACGGCAATAAGTGAACGGGAATTAAGTCGCCATCAATACGATATTTAATCCAGTTCGGCGCATCGGCGCTGCTCTCCTGTACCAAGTGAATATCAGAGGCGCGCATCTGCAAGGCCTCGGCAAGCATGTCGCGCTCAAAACGGTTGAGCAAAATACCGTTGTCA
>DAOPJS010000017.1:1615-10635 GCA_035399785.1 Alphaproteobacteria bacterium | reverse complement strand
ATGATAAGCAATCTTACCCTTGAACAATGTGAAGGCGATCTGGCCAAAATTCTGGGCGATTGGCAAACATGGCTGAAGGTTGAGAAGAATGTGTCCAAACATACCTTCCGTGCCTATGTATCGGATATAAGTTTCTTCATTAATTTTCTATCCACGCATCACGGCAAGGCCATTTCCATTAACGAGCTGAGCGCAGCAAGCGTCACGGATTTTCGCAGCTGGCTGTCCAAGCAGGCGGTAGGCGGCGCCACCAATTCCTCCCGCGCGCGCGCGCTGTCGAGCATCAAAAATTTTTTGAACTGGATGGATAAGCAGGGCATCGCGCATAACGCGGCGATCAGCACCGTGCGCTCCCCCAAAATTCCGCGCAAGCTTCCGCGTCCCTTGCAAGAGGTGCAGGCGTTTCGTCTGCTTGATGATATGCCGCAGGAGGATTGGGTGGCGATGCGGGATAAAGCCTTATTTACTTTTTTATACGGATGCGGCCTGCGGATTAACGAAGCCCTTTCACTGGACATTGCCGATCTTCCGCGTGATGGTTTTTTGCGTGTCATCGGCAAAGGAAATAAAGAACGGCAAGTTCCCGTGATAAAGAAAGTACTGATTGCCATAGAAGAATATCGCGCCGCCTGCCCCTTTCCTGAAACACCGGAGCGCGCGCTGTTTTTAGGGGCGCAAGGCAAACGCCTGAACCAGGGCATCGCGCAAAAAGCGATGCGCGATTTGCGCAAACAACTCAACCTGCCCGAAACGGCAACGCCCCACGCCCTGCGTCACAGCTTTGCCACGCATCTTTTACAAAACGGCGCAAACCTGCGTGAGATTCAGGAACTGCTCGGCCATGCAAGCTTAAGCACAACCCAGCGTTATACCGATGTTAATTTTGACGACCTGAAGGATGTTTATAAGAAAGCGCATCCGCGCGCCTAAGGCTTTGGAAAAATATGGGCGTAAGGTTGGCGCACCATTTCGATATCAAAAAAATTATCAAGATTGGGTTGGCCGCTGGCGGAAAAGCCGAACGATTCATAAAGTCGTATCGCGCGGTTATTATCGGGAGAAACATGAAGCCATTGCGGTTTATTTTGTGAATCGGCAATAGCAAGCGCACTTTCGAATAATTTTTTGCCATAGCCGCGCCCCTGATATTCAGGATCAACCATGACATCGGTAATCAAGACGGAACCGCCGTTATCTTCCACACGGATGGCCCCGATAATCTTATTCTCTTCTATCCCGATAAGAACATCACGGTTTTGGATATGCATCTGCCAAAGCCATGCCTCGTAATAAGGCTGCCCGTCACCGCAGCGCTCATCCAGACGCACCAAATCACGAATGTCTTTGGTTTCAGCCAATTTAACAATCATTCTATTATTTTATGTAAATTAAAATCTTTTCGCAACATTGCTGTTTATAACCCGTTGAAAAACGTGGCAAACCCTTGATGTTTTCATAATTTATTGGCTTGATAGAGGGATGCGTATGCGTGATGATGGCATTGATCGTGACAAGTTGTCCTCCAAATGGGGCAATGACGGTGGCCAACCCCCACGCAGCTATTCCCCCAAAATACTGGAGATGAAAAGGCAGTTCGAATTACTGCAAAAGTCGGGGGCAGCCGGACGTTATATTTATATCTTTGTGACGGATGAGGACAATATCGGCTCGCGCGCCTTTAATGCCCCGATCATGTACCGCACCATCCAAAAGCATTTGGAAAAGACAATCAAAACGGGCAACCCGCAGGTAATTATGAGCCTTGATATGGCGCGCAGTTTTGACGAGCAGATTGACAGCGGATTTTATGATCCTGAATCACCCGACGGGTGGAAGCGGTTACGCATTTATCCGATCAGCACGATCTGGTCAGGAACGCCGCGTCTGTTAGAACATGTTAAACCCGCCGGTTATATTCCGCATCTCAGCAAATTAAGAGAAATCTGGCGTCACCCCGAGCCCGATACCCTGCCGCGGAAGAGATATGTTTCCTTCCGCCCGCGGGACCATTTATCGGTTGTAAGACCCTAAACGTGCAGCGGTCTGCCGTCGACAGCAAGGGCGGCTTCTTTAACCACTTCTTCCAATGTCGGGTGTGCATGACAGGTGCGGGCGATATCTTCGGCGGAGCTGCTGAATTCCATCCCTAATGTCACTTCGGCAATGAGGGTTCCTGCCTCGGGGCCGATAATGTGGCAACCCAAAACACGGTCGGTGCGTTTATCGGCGATGATTTTAACAAAACCATCAACGGCATTCATCGCCCGCGCACGGCCATTGGCCATGAAAGGGAACTTCCCGACTTTGTATTCAACGCCCTCTTCCTTCAATTGTTCTTCGGTCTTGCCGACATTGGCCACTTCCGGCCAAGTATAGACAACCCCCGGGATCAAATTGTAATCAATGTGCCCCGATTGCCCGTCAAGCATTTCGGCCAGAACCACACCTTCATCTTCGGCTTTGTGCGCCAGCATCGGCCCGGCAATGACATCACCAATCGCGTAGATGCCATCGACATTGGTTTTGAAATGACCATCGGTTTTAACGCGGCCGCGCTCATCTGTTTCAACACCGACACTGTCCAGACCCAGATTTTCTGTATAGGCCTTGCGCCCGACAGCCACCAGAACAATATCAGCGGACATTTTTTCTTCATTGCCGCCGCTGGCCGCTTCCAATGTCAGGTCAACCCCCTTGGCAGAGGATTTGGCACTGGTGACCTTGGTCGAAAGTTTGAACTCCAACCCTTGTTTTTTGAAAATCTTGTTTGCCTCTTTACGGATTTCGCCGTCCATGCCCGGCAATATTTGATCCATAAATTCAATGACGGTCACTTTCGCGCCCAGACGTGACCAGACCGAGCCAAGCTCCAGCCCGATAACGCCGCCGCCGATCACGACCATTGTTTCGGGAACCTTATCCAGTTCCAGCGCCCCTGTGGAGGAGACAATTTTTTTCTCGTCAATTTCAATGCCCGGCAGACCCGCAACATCGGAGCCTGTGGCAATCACGATATTTTTGGTGTCGTAAGTTTTACCGTCAACATCGACTTTGCCTTTGCCTGTAATTTTGCCCGCGCCTTTAAGCCAGTCGATTTTGTTTTTCTTGAAAAGAAATTCGATCCCTTTCGTGTTAGCTTCCACCACGGAGTCTTTGAATTTCATCATGGTTTTCAGATCAAGTTTGACCCCGCCTGTCTTGATGCCCATTTTTTCAAATTCGCTTTCCGCTGCATGAAATTTTTCAGAGGCCGCGAGCATCGCTTTGGAAGGAATACATCCGATATTCAAACAGGTGCCGCCCAGTGTTGCGCGTTTTTCCACGCAGGCGACCTTCATCCCCAGTTGCGCCGCGCGAATGGCACAGACATATCCGCCCGGACCGGAACCAATAACAATGAGATCGTAAGAATCAGACATGAAGACACCCTTGTGTTTATTTAAAAGTGCCTCATATTTAAACCAAAGATTTCAGCTTCGCAAGTATCTAGCCCAGACGGGCGGCAGGGGCGGATTTCCGCTCTTTTTCATATCTTTTGGCCATCTGCCATTCCTGATGCGCCTCATTCACCAGCACCATCGCACTGCCGACATCCGGCACAATAACGGCATGACGATCAATAATTTGCTCTGGTATCAGGGCAAGGAACGGATCCATCAGACGGATATTATCCCCGCCGCCAGATTGTTCATGATTAACAAGAACCATTTTTTTATCCTGCAACGGTTCATATCCTGCTTCGCGCAGGCGGATGAAACGGATGACTTCCTGATACGTCCCGATCCCCGGCGCCATCGCCACGGAAATATTCGATCGGAACAAGCTTGCCATACGGGAATCAAATGAATCAGCGATACGCAAGAATCTGTCGGTAGATTCGCCGATTTCGTTTTGTTTAAAGACCGCCCCTTCAAACTGGATCGTCCGCGGCATTTGGATCGCGGATAAATGCCCCTTTGGCCAGCTGCCCTGTTTTTCATTCAAGTAATCAAGCGCGCCATGGGATACCGCCCCCATAATACCGTAGCGTCCGCCACCTGTGCGAACATGCCATCCCTGTGATGCCGCCCAGTAACCAAATTCACGGGCAGGCTGGGTGTAGGCTTCCACCCGCGTACTGGCAGAACCGAGAACAGAAACTTCAAACAAGTCATGACGGTCATGACCCCAGCTTTCGTCCTGATATTTCGGAATGAAGGTCTTCACACCGCGCACCGTATCCAATTGCGCCTTTAATGTCTTGATAAAGGCGGGATCTTCGGGATCAAAACGGCTGTGGAGGAAACGGGGCTCCTGTTTTACAAAACCTTTTTCATGCAGATATTGGTTAAACAGGGCAAACGCCTGCCAAGGATCCCTGTTCGGATTAAGTCGGCGCATAAAATCAATCAGGCCGCGTTCAACTTCCGGATCATCCCAGTCGATTTCATTTTCACTTTTGCCTTCGAAGACAAAAGGATTGTCACGATTCAGAACAAAGAACGGTGTATTTTCAAAAGTTTCAACGCGCAGTTGCTTATCGACATGAAGACTGCACCACATATCAAACAGATCCAGAACATATTGATCATAATTACGGGTGATGTCACGGTGATGCTCCCCAAGAATAACTGCATCCGCCTGCATCGTCAGGCGTTGATAAGCGCCGTTTTCAATTGTATTTACCTGTCCCTCCTGCGTTACCAGACCATCTTCACGGTAAATGGCATTGGGCAACCAGTTTTTAATTGTATCAGGAAGCGCATTGTGGTGGGTGGCAATAACGGCCGGCCCGAATTTGGTATCCACGGCTTTTTTAAAGTCGACTTTTGTTGATTGCGGCACCTGCGCCGCCGCCAAAAATCGTCTAAACCCTTCCGCCTGAGAACTTTGCGTTCCGACATATTCGGCGCCCAATTGCTCACGGCTTTTTCTTTGATCCATTTTCTTGATATTAAAGCCTGTCGCACGGGAAAAATGGAAACTGGTCAGCACATCTTTCGGTCTTCTGGGCACGGGCTGCACCATATGTTCCAGCGGCACTTCGCTGTAAAAAGAAACAAGCTTCACGTCTTTGCGATCAGGAACCAGTTTAAAGAACAGGTACATGTTATCGTCAGAGCCGCTCAGATCAACGTCTTCGCCTGCGGCTTCTTTGCGCTTTTTCATTTTATTCAAAGCGGAGTAAAAACCCTTCATGCCCCCTTGCGCATCGGTTACGGGGCCAAGCTCGACCCCCGGCCAAGCGCCCAATCCCTTTTCATGTAAGGAACGTTGAAATTCCGGCTCAGCCGAGTAATCAACATTGAAACTGGAGCCTGTATCATTCACACCGAAAACAATTTTATGAGGATCGTGGCCGAGTTCTCTGATACGGGCGGCGACCTGTTGATAGCCAATATCTTCGTAGATACGATCAAGAATTGCCTCTGCCTTTTCATAGGCGTTACCAAGATAGGTTTTGCTGGTTTCATCAGCAGAGTGGAACCAGTGTAAAACATCAATCGCGTCAGAGAGCTGCAGCCCCGAGGCGGAATGTTTTAAAACCTGCTCAATTTCATAGAATTTTTTCGGCTGGGTCGAGGCGAAGAATAAAACGCCGCCTTCAGATAAATTTAAAGCAGGCACATGTTGGCCTGCTTTCTTGCTGAGTTTAGAATTATTAACCGCGTCAGGATTGCGCTGCGCGAACCTGATATTCGGTTCGGTCCATATACGGGTTTCTGTAAAAGGTAACTTAGACACTTAAATTTACTTCTTAAAACTCACGAATGTTGAGAGTAATAGCTATTTAATTATGAAAAGTCAAGTTATTATTTTCTAACAAAGTTATGTCAGATTCTCACTGACGGCTCCAACCCTATTTTATGCTTTTCCTCATGAATTTTTGATTGCCCGAAGGCCGCTTTTACAGGGCTTGGCATTGCTTATTTTTCCTCAATCTTGGGCGCGTTTCAGATAAAAACTGTGGTCGTGCCCTACGGAACAGACTATAAAATAAGGATGACTGTTTCAAAAAATTCCGACGCCAAGAAATCCCCCCCTTTTATTCATATGCAAACGGCCCTTGATATAGCGCCGCGCAGCCCGCATCCGACCAACAAAATTGCCGCCGTCTTATTCGGCAAAGATGCCAAGGGCAAGGATTTTTCGGTCGTGCGTACCAATCACTGGCCTGACCCGATTTATGAATTAATCGGCACCAAAAAAGATATCGGAAATTCATCGGGCACGATCCATGCCGAAACTGCCTGTATTACCAGCAGTCCCGAAGCCACCGAAGGGGCCGCCATCTGTATCACCGATCCGTTTTGTCCGAACTGCGCCAAGAATATGGCCGAGGCCGGCATTAAAACCATTTACATTGATCAAGACGGTTTTGATAAGGATTTTTTTAAACGCCGCGGGGATCATTTCGACACCATGTCGATGCAAATTTGTGAACGGGCGGGGATCAGCGTTTATGCCCTGAACATGAAGACAGAAGAAATTACACCGAAGCTGGAAATTTCCGATGATTATAAACCGACCGAAGACAGCCCGATAGTCAAAGAACCAATTGAAAGTGCCAGTGATGCGGTTCTTTTCGACATCATTGAAACGGCGACAAAAATTCATCAGAGACGGAAATTTGCCATCGCCCTCGTTGAAGATAAAGAGGGTAGAAAATTCGCCCTGACATCACGCGGTCACGTGGTGGTCGGCTTCAGCATGGAAAAGCCCGAAGAAGCGCTCGACCTGTTAACCCCGATCGGAAAATACAGTTTTGTGCAGGAGCCTGTTAACCGCCTGATGATGCATTTATCACGCAAGGGATATAAGTTGATCGAGGGATATTTTTATTGTTCCCAAGTTCCGACATCGCGCGAGCAAGTCAATCTTGTCGGCGCCGGCATTAAACGTATAACCGTTGGTGATATTCAAAAATGCCGTGATCCCCACGGTCTTAAGGCCATGCAGGTTTTAAGAGATTTGAAAATTCTGGACTATTCCTAAAAATCAAAACGCCGAATACCGTGAACGCCGATCAATTCACGAAACGGCGCAGGGTTGATTTTCTCCGGTGCCTGACCGCCCGCGACATAGGCGCTCAACAAATGAACAGCGTTACAAAAATCACTGCCGACTTTAAACGGATTTTCATGATCGGTTAAACCGAGAATCTCATTCGGGTTATGACTGATCCCGCCATTACCGTGACGGATAAAAACCATATTCGATTTTACTCCTGCATTGGCAAAAGTACCCGCATCATGCCCTGCCCCTGACGGCATTGATTGCGCAGAAATACCAAGCGCATAAGCTTTGGACAATAAAGTTCGATGAACACCGTCATCCATATGAGAAGGTTTGCCCAGTACAATTTTTTTATCATCAATTTCGAAATCGCAATTCCATTCTTTGGCCGCTTTATCGGCAATATCACGAATGATTTTTTTTGTTTCTTCCAGCGTTGCCAAATCACTGCTACGGACTTCCGGCATTACGAAACATCTTTCAGGAACCGAAGTTGCAGAAGGGTTTACAACATGAATATCAGGAACACTAAAAACACCGTCTTGATGATGGCGATGATCCCGTGTGTAGCGCGCCCACTCAGTCACAAAAGTTGAGGCGGCGATGGCGGCGTCTTGTCTGAGGTGCTGTGGCGTCGCCCCCGAGTGTGCAGCCTTACCGATAAAATTCACGCCGAAAGGAAAGCGTGTATTGCCGCGAATATCCGTTACGATACCGATACTTTTGCGCGCATCAAGTAAGGATGGCCCCTGTTCAATATGCACTTCGATATATGAGCCCAGACGATCCAAAGGAAAGATTGCCTGCCCTGCATCCAGCGCTGCGGCCAGAGCATTTGTATCCAGACCGAATTCCTGCATATGCGATTCAATCGTGCGTTCGGATTCAATCTGCGCCGCATTGCGCAGAAAATCAGATGAGAGTTGCCCCGCCATGAATTTCGACCCGATGCCGAATGTTCCCGCTTTCCACCATGCACTTTCTTCAGCGCAAATCGCAGAGAGAATAATATCCTGCGGCAAGTTCATCCCGTTATCGTGAATGGCCTTCATCGCGGCCAGCCCCGCCACAACACCTGCGGTGCCGTCATATTGGCCGCCGCTTGGCACTGCGTCCATATGAGAGCCGATCATCATCGGCGCCAAAGTCGGGTTTTCGCTTTCGAAATGAATGTGAACATTTCCTGCCAAATCCTGATAGGCAGCGCCGCCCAGCTCGGCCGCTTCGCGGGCGACGGTTATGAAAGCTTGCTTTTCTTCGGCGCTGTAGCCCGGACGGTAAATTCCCTTAAAATCCGCTGTTTCACGCCAGTCATTCGACAATGTATCAAAGACGCGCGCAGAAACATCCATTGCGCCCGATAAATCAATTTGTTGTTCCGGAGATAGCATGACCCATTACCCTCTCGATTTACATATCGGGAGGATCATAGTTTTTATTTACATAGTGTCAAGTTTTTAGATATCCAGCAGTAATCTTTGCGGATCTTCCAGCGCCTCTTTGACGCGGACGAGGAAGCTGACTGATTCTTTACCATCAATAATGCGGTGGTCGTAAGACAAGGCGATATACATCATCGGACGTGCCTGAATGGAGCCATCCGGCATGACCATCGCGCGCTGTTGAATTTTGTGCATTCCCAAAATTGCGGATTGCGGCGCGTTCAAAATAGGCGTCGCCATCAAGGAACCGAAAACACCGCCATTGGTGATGGTAAAAGTCCCGCCCTGCATTTCTTCAATAGCAATTTTTCCGTCACGGGCACGGCCGCCGACATCAATCAAATCCTTTTCAATCTGTGCCATGGATTTTTGATCACAATCGCGCAGAACAGGAACAATCAAACCTTGCGGCGTGCTGACGGCAATCCCCAGATCGTAGTAGTTTTTGAAAACGATTTCATCGCCCTGAATTTCTGCGTTCACGGCAGGGAATTCTTTCAAGGCCTGAATACAGGCTTTGACAAAGAATGACATGAAACCAAGTTTGACATTGTGCTTCTTCACGAAGTTGTCCTGATATTC
>DAOPJS010000017.1:0-1515 GCA_035399785.1 Alphaproteobacteria bacterium | reverse complement strand
AGATTATTGTCGTTGACCATTTTGGTCACGGCAGGAGATTGTTTTTCCTCTGCTGCTTTAGCAGGTGCCGGCGCGGCGGCGGCTTTCGGCTCTTCCTTCGCCGGAGCCGGTTTTGAATCATTGGCCGCAGACCCTTCGCCGCCAATCTCGCCCAGCAACGCGCCGACTTCGACGTTTTCGCCTTCCTTGACGATGATGGAACTGATGACGCCTGCGCTTGGCGCGTTTACTTCCAGTGTTACCTTATCGGTTTCCAGTTCCACAATCGGCTCATCCATGGCGACGGTATCGCCCTCTTTTTTCAGCCACTGCGCAACAGTCGCTTCACTCACGGATTCACCTAGGGTCGGGACAACAATCTGGGTCATTTTCTTCGTCTTTCTTTTTTCAATTCTTAAATTACGTTTTATTACACTTTCAAAGCTTCATCAACCAGCTTGGCCTGCTGCGCGTTATGCTGTTTCAGCGAGCCTGTGGCAGGGGACGCGGCTTCATCACGACCGACATATTTGGCGCGGCCTGCTTTATGCTTGATATCGGTCAAAACACTTTCAACACGCGGGTCGATAAATGTCCATGCGCCCATATTTCTGTGTTCTTCCTGACACCAGATAATTTCGGCGTTCGGATATTTTGCCAGTTCTTCTGCCAAGACATCATGCGGGAACGGATAGAGTTGTTCGAGACGCATAATGTAAACATCTTTGATTTTACGATCGCGGCGTTCCTGCAACAGATCGTAATAAACTTTACCGCTACACAGCACGACGCGTTTGATATCTTTCGGCTTGGCCAATTCATCATGGTCGCTGTCCCACAAAACACGGTGGAAGCTGGAGCCTTCGGCAAAGTCTTCCATTTTGGAAACGCATAATTTGTGACGTAGAAGTGATTTTGGTGTCATCAAGACCAACGGCTTACGATAATCACGGCACATCTGACGACGCAAGATATGATAATAGTTGGCAGGTGTCGTACAATTTGCCACTTGCCAGTTATCTTCGGCAGAAGCCTGCAGGAATCTTTCCAAGCGCGCGGAAGAATGTTCCGGCCCTTGCCCTTCCATACCGTGCGGCAGCATCAACACCAGACCGCACATACGCAGCCATTTTGTTTCACCACTGGAAATAAACTGGTCGATAATGACCTGCGCGCCATTGACGAAATCGCCGAACTGCCCTTCCCAAAGAACCAATGTTTTCGGATCGGCCAGCGCATAACCATATTCAAAGCCCATTACGGCCAGCTCCGACAGTGGGCTGTCGTGAATTTCAACCAGCGCCTGTTTCGGATCAAGATGTTCCAGCGGCACATATTTAGCTTCGGTAACCTGATCATAAAGCTTCGCATGACGCTGAGAGAATGTTCCGCGCCCGACATCCTGCCCTGATAAGCGGACATTAAAGCCCTGCAATAACAAGGAACCAAAGGCCATTGCCTCTGCCGTTGCCCAATCAAATCCCTCTCCGGTTTTGAACATGTCTTCTTTGGCTTTTAACTGGCGGACGATTTTGG
>DAOPJS010000016.1:0-11062 GCA_035399785.1 Alphaproteobacteria bacterium | reverse complement strand
AAGCCATTTCAGGGGCATATCCGGCTTCGACCAGTGTTTCAAAACCGTTTTTAATCAGCTCCATCAAACCGCCGCAAAGAACAACCTGCTCGCCGAACAAATCTGTTTCGCATTCTTCACGGAAAGATGTTTCGATGATACCGGAACGACCGCCGCCGATGGCAGAGGCGTATGACAGACCGATATCCTGCGCGTTACCTGTTGAATCTTGGTAAACGGCGATAAGGCAAGGAACGCCGCCGCCTTTTTGGTATTCGCCGCGGACAGTGTGACCCGGGCCCTTTGGCGCAACCATCAGGATGTCGAGATCCGCACGTGGCTCAATCAAATTGAAATGGATGTTCAAACCATGAGCGAACATCAGGGCAGCGCCTTCTTTCATGTTGTCATGCAGATGGTTGTAGTAAATATCACGTTGCAACTCATCCGGTGTGGCCATCATCATAACATCGGCCCATTTGGCGGCATCAGAAACATCCATTGTTTCAAAGCCTGCTTCTTGGGCTTTTTTGTTTGTTGCACTGTCAGGACGCAGGGCGATACGCACATCTTTGGCGCCGCTGTCACGCAAGTTGGCAGCATGGGCATGACCCTGGGAGCCATAGCCAATCACAACAACTTTTTTATTTTTGATAAGGTTTACATCACAATCGCTGTCGTAATAAACGCGCATGGATGTCTGTGGTTTAGAATCTGCAGGTTGCAGCTTTGCTACATTCGATTGTGCCATTTTGTAATTTCCTTTTAATTTATGGTCGAAAAGTGATGCTAAAAAACCATTAAAACGCCCGAAAAGCAAGGATTAATAAGGGTTTTTTATTGTTCTAAAATTGCTTTTTTGCCTATTGTCCCATTGCTTTATGCACGGCATCGGTCAGCTTTATAAAGTCTTCCAGTGTTCCCTGAATAACCCCGTCTTTTTTACCGTAAAGCTGGTCATCAATTTGCACCTGTACCAACAGGGCCTCATGGGAAGATTTAAATAAACCCCAATCCTGTGCGAAAAGGCAGCTGTATGATTTATCAAGTTCCAGCCAGCCGTCTTTTTCAATGCCCATTAACGTGATGCGGCGATGAAGTCCGCCTTCGGCTTGTTCGTCGGCATAGCGTTTGACTTTAATTTCAGAGAGTTGTTTTCCTTCATCTTTCAGCAGGATATTGACGGCAGCTTCACAGCCTTTGGCCATTTTTTCATCGGCTTGATCCTGACTGACACAAGCGGTCAGTCCCAGTGATAAAAGAGCAACAAGTAGAAAGCGCATTACATTTTTTCCTTTCCGCGGGATATGGCGGCAGAACCTGTACGACTGATATTCACCATACCCAAGGGGATCATTAATTCAATAAAGGCATCAACCTTATCGGGAGAGCCCGTGACTTCAAAGATAAAGGATTCAACCGTCGAGTCAACGACGCGGGCGCGGAAAATATCGGCAATGCGCATGGCTTCAATCCGCTTTTCGCCTGTGCCGACCACTTTGATCAAGGCCAGTTCACGTTCGACATGCGGGCCTTGTTCGGTTAAATCGCTGACTTTATGGACAGGAACAAGACGTTCCAGTTGATGTCTTATTTGGTCAATCACGGCAGGGGTTCCGATGGTCACAATTGTCATGCGTGACTGGTTCAGCTTTTTGCTCACTTCCGCGACGGTCAGGCTTTCAATGTTATAACCGCGGCCGGAAAACAGGCCGATAACGCGGGCAAGAACACCGGGTTCGTTATCCACTAAAACCGATAAAGTATGTCTTTCAATAAGCTGTTCCCCAGGACCCGGGCCATAGACGCTTTTACTTTTTAAATTATTTTTTATCACCATGATTACACCAGTTTCTTATCAAATTGTTCGGCATCTGCCGCCAAAATCATTTCATTATGTGCTTTCCCTGACGGGATCATCGGGAAGCAGTTTTCACTTTGACAGACATTGACATCAACAATTGTGACTTTGTCTGTCTTCAGCATTTTTTCAATGACATCGTCCAGCTCTGCCGGGGTTGTTGCCCGCAGGCCAATCCCGCCGTAAGCTTCTGCCAGTTTCACGAAATCAGGCAGGCTCTCGGTATAGCTTTGGGAATAACGCTCGCCATGCAGTAATTCCTGCCATTGACGCACCATTCCCATCCATTGGTTGTTCAGGATAAATATTTTAACAGGCAGGTTATATTGTACGGCGGTACTCATTTCCTGAATGTTCATCAGGATCGAGGCTTCACCCGCAACGTCAATAACCAGTCCGTCAGGATTACCCAGTTGTGTACCGATTGCGGCGGGCAGGCCGTATCCCATGGTTCCCAATCCGCCTGACGTCATCCAGCGGTTTGGCTTATCAAACGGCAGGAACTGCGCCGCCCACATTTGGTGCTGACCGACTTCGGTTGTGATGAAAACATCCTGCTTTTGTTTCGACAGGTGATGACGTAAACGCTCCAGCGCATATTGGGGTTTAATAATCGTATCGCTGTTTTTATAGGCGAGGCAGTTAACGGCGCGCCATTCATCAATCTGGCTCCACCATTTATTCAGCTCTTCATGGTTTGTTTTATAGCCTTTTTTCTTCCAGACTTTCATCATGGCCTCGATGGCTTTGCCGGCATCACCAATGATCGGCAGATCAACCTGAATATTCTTATTGATCGAACTAGGGTCGATATCGATATGAATTTTCTTCGAATGCGGAGAGAATTTTTTGGTATCGCCCGTAACACGGTCATCAAAACGCGCGCCGATACAAATCATGACATCACAATCATGCATCGCCCAGTTGGCTTCATACGTACCGTGCATCCCCAGCATTCCCAGCCACTGTTCATCATGGGCAGGGAAGGCGCCTAATCCCATCAAAGTACTGGTAATCGGATATCCTGTTGTTTTGACGAATTCTGTCAGGTTTTTACTGGCCTGTGGACCCGCGTTGATAACGCCGCCGCCGGTATAGAAGATAGGCTTCTTTGCATTGGCGATTAAGTCAACCGCGGCTTCAATCCGTTCCATATCAGGTTCGGTTTGCGGTTGGTACATATGGGTAATGGCTTGTGCCTTGGGAATATAATTGCCTTCTGCAAATTGGATATCTTTCGGCAGGTCAATAACAATAGGACCCGGGCGACCGGTTCCTGCAACATGAAACGCTTCGTGCATGATATTCGGCAGATCGTCGACATTTTTAACAAGATAGTTATGCTTGGTACACGGACGGGTAATCCCTGTGGTATCGGCTTCCTGGAAGGCATCATTCCCGATCAGGAAGGTCGGAACCTGTCCCGTGATACAAACCAGCGGAATGGAATCCAATAGCGCATCGGTCAATCCTGTGACAGCGTTTGTCGCACCGGGGCCGCTGGTGACCAGAATACAGCCGATTTTGCCTGTTGAACGGGCATAACCTTCGGCGGCATGCGCCGCCCCTTGTTCATGGCGGCATAAAATATGTTTGATTTTCTTTTGTTTGAACAGGGCGTCATAGATAGGAAGAACCGCACCGCCCGGATAACCGAATATGGTATCAACACCTTGTTCAATAAGTGCCTGAATCACCATTTCGGCGCCCGCCATTTTCTTGAATTCTTTCGGTGTTGCCTTTTCGGCCTTTTCTTTGGCCTTGGTATTTAAAGCGGCGGTTGTCATTTTACTATCCTTTTTAGTCCTGATTTTTAAATTAAAAAGCCCCGAATTCACATCCGGGGCGCTTACCTTTTACTGACGTCATGATGGCATGTCAGACAGGCAGCGCTCCTCCCAGAAGCACCACGAGCACAACCACCAGAATGTCAGCAAGTCTCAACATGGAAACACAATTACGGGATTTGGGTTATATTTGCAACATTTTTATTGTTTTTAATTTGATGGCGGAACCATGTGACCTGCCGTTTGGCATATTGGCGGGTTTCGCTTTGCCCTTTCTCGACGGCCTCTTCTTTGCTGAGCTTGCCTTTCAGGTAGTCACTTAAGGGTTTTGCACCCAAAGCGTGACGCAAAAGAGCGGTTTTACTTATTTTGCCGTCTTCGACGTCCTTGTTAAAGGATTCCAGCTCTTCCAACGCGCCGTTCTCCAGCATCCATTCAAAGCGCTGATTGCAACGCGCATACAGGACCTCACGCTCCGGCATGACGAGGGTTACGTCAAATTTCCAATCATCCGGCGGACCCAGCGGCGGTAATTCCTGCCATTCGGCCAGACTTTTTCCTGTGGCTTCCAATACCTCCCACGCCCTGACCAACCGTGCCTTATTCAGCGGATCAAGGCGGGCAGCCATAACAGGGTCGAGTTTGGCCAGTTCTGCATGGAAAGCGGGGTTTCCCAGTTCCTGTTGTTTGTTGCTCGCCGCTTGGCGGATATCGTCGGGGATATCGGGAATAGGGGATAACCCTTTAATCAGGGCGTTGATATAAAGACCCGATCCGCCGACCACGATCGGGGTTTTTCCTGCGGCCAGTATTTCTGTGATCAACGGTTCGACGATTTCCCGCCAGTTCCCTGCTGAACAGCTTTCATTGGGGTGTAATGTGCCATAGAGCGTATGCGGCGCGGCTTTTTTATCCTCGGTGCTCGGCTGCGCGGTTAAAGTCGGCAGGCCATCGTAAATCTGCATGGAGTCGGCATTAATAATGACGCCGTCATGTTGTTGTGCCAGTTAAGGGCGTGGGCGGATTTCCCGCCGGCGGTCGGGCCGCCGATAATATAGATGGTTTTGGTACGGCCGGTACTGTTCATGGTACCAGCCATACCAGAAAGATTATTTATCTTCCAGCTTCAAGGCAACGAAGCGGACATCGCCTTCGCGGTTCACCAGGAGCAGGATAGAGCTACGCTTGGCTTTTTTGGCTTTGCTGATCGCCGCTTCCAGATCCTTGGCATCTTTGACCTGTTTCTGGTTCAGCTCAACAATAACATCGCCCGCGCTCAGACCTTTGTCCATGGCTTCGCTGCGTGGTTTGGTTTTTACCACGACAACGCCGTCAACTTCATCGGCGACATTATATGTTTCGCGCACATGATCGTTCAGATCGACAACGCTCATACCAACCGTATCAATATCAACGGTTTTTTCTTTGACATGGGCAGGCTCGTCATTGCTTGCGATCAGGCCTTCATCTTCAGCTTTTTCAAGCTCGCCGATTTCGACCTTGGCTGTGCGTTCTTTGCCATCGCGCCAGTATTTCAAAACAACCGCCTTATCGATCGGTGTTTCGGCAACGATGCGGGGCAGGGCACGCATTTCATCAACGGGTTTGCCGTCAAATTCAAGGACGATATCACCGGGTTCCAGTTTGGCTTTCTCAGCAGGGCCACCTTCGGTGACGCTGGCAACCAGAGCGCCGCGGGCTTTATCAAGGCCAAGGCTTTCGGCAATTTCGTCTGTAACGGTTTGAATGCGAACACCCAACCATCCACGTTTTGTGCGGCCATATTTGATTAGTTGGTCAATGACAGGTTTCGCCAGATTGGATGGAATGGCAAAGCCGATCCCGACAGATCCGCCTGTCGGAGAGAAGATAGCGGTATTAATACCGATCACTTCGCCGTCCAGATCAAACATCGGGCCGCCCGAATTGCCGCGGTTAATGGAGGCATCTGTCTGGATGTAATCATCATAAGGACCGGAATTAATATCACGCTGGCGGGCGGAAACAATACCGGATGTGACTGTGCCGCCCAGTCCGAACGGGTTACCGATGGCTACGACCCAGTCACCGACACGCATGCGGTCACTATTGCCGAATTTGACGGCTGTCAGTTTTTTCTTGGTATCAACTTTTAAAACGGCGATGTCGATTTTTTCATCAACACCGACGATTTTTGCCGGGATTGTGCTGTCATCTGACAGAGTGATACGAACCTCATCGGCGTCACGGACAACGTGGTTGTTGGTAACGATGTATCCGTTTTCCGCATCAATAATAAATCCGGATCCTAAAGAGGCAGCAGGAACGGATGGTTGTCCCATACCGTTATTTTCTCTGTCACGTCTGTCCATGAACTCTTCAAAGAAATCTTCGAAAGGAGAACCGGGAGGAAATTGCGGTATTTCAGGAAGTGCCTGTTCTGCCGAGTCATCCATTTTTTGTGTTGAGGAGACGTTCACGACGGAAGGAAGAAGCCTTTCAGCCAGATCTGCAAAAGAGTCCGGCGCGTTCGGGTGCGGGGCAACATCGCGCGCATAGACGGCTGAAGACGGTGAGAACAAAACGACAAGCGTCATAAAAAGGACAGGCAAAAGCAGGGCTTTTCGGATTGTGTATTGCATTTCTTCTTTTTCCTTAATTAGAATTGTTTGAGCATCTTCAGATGGGGACAGAGTATGGCTATACTCCGTTCAGGTCAACTGATCTTCCTTATACCTTGGACAGTATCCAGACCAGTAAAACTCCAAAGGAAAGCATCGCAGCGCCAAAGGATCGAAATTTTTCGGGGGGCAGGGTGCTTGCCATTGCCATCACCCGCTGAATTTGCTTTGGGAAAATGGCATAAAGAAGACCTTCTATGACAAAAATTAGGGCAATGGCCGTCAGCAGATAAAATCCCAGAGAGGCCATAATCCTGCTACCGTTGCTTGTCGAAATATTGGAAGAAATCGCTGTCAGGGGACAGAATCAACCGTGTTTCTGAATTTGCCATTGTATTCTTGTACGCTTCCATGGAGCGGATAAAACCATAGAATTCCTTATCCTTATTAAAGGCGTCGGCATAGATTTTAATGGCTTCCTTATCGCCTTCCCCGCGCAGGATCTGGGCATCACGTCCGGCATTGGCCAGAATAACCGTCCGTTCTTTCTCGGCGGTGGCTTTGATTTCCTTGGCGCGCTCTTCCCCTTTGGCGCGTGTTTCGGTGGCGCGTTCCTGTAGCTCGGAAATCATACGGCGAACCGTGGAGGTGCGCAGTTCCTTGGTCAGGTCAGCGCGCACAATACGCACGTCGATAATTTCAATGCCCAGCTCATCTTGCTGAATTTTGCGGTTCACGCGGCGGCGAATGTCATTCATGACATAGGTGCGCTCTTCAGACAGCAATTCACGCAAGGAGGTTTTACCCAATACCGCCCGCGTGGCATCGTTCAGGATATTTTCCAGACGCGAATTGGCAATATTGATGGTGCCCAATGTTTTCAGAAATTGCAGGGGATCAATAATTTTGTAACGGGCGAAGCTGTCGACGATGATGGGTTCCCCGCTGACATTTTCAATTTTCGGGCGCTCGGCAATAACCTGATCCACTTCGGTTTCTTCCTGCGCGATGGCTGTGTCTTGCTGTGCTTCGGCTTTCGCTTTTTCCTCTGCTTCTCTTTGGACTTCTTCGCGTGTTTTTTCGCGGGAAATGGCGGAGCTGGCAATAACCACCTGCTCAGGGGCTGGATCGACGGACAGAACGCGCCCATCAAATCTTTTGACTTCCTGTATCAGGGGAATTTTAAAGTGAATACCGGGAGAGCGGGGCTCACCGACCGGATTACCCAGTTGCAGTACCAAGGCCTGCTCGCGTTGATCAACGGTGAAAACCGATTGTGACGCGGCCACGGCGGCAACCAGAAGAATAACGGCAAAAATATTCAGTTTGTTTTGTGACATCTTTTCTCTCCTACTGGCTGCTACGGTTTGTGGAAGCGCCGGCGGCGGGTTTTAATTCATTGAGCGGCAGATAAGGGACAACGCCGTTTTTACCGCCATCCGTATCCATGATTATTTTCTGTGCATTACCCAGAACCTGTTCCATGGTTTCAATGTAAATACGTTTCTTGGTGACGTCCTGACCGCCCAGATAGGATTCATAGACGGAGTTAAAACGCTCCGCATCCCCTGTCGCTTGTGCCACTTTTGACTCCTTATAGGCCTGTGCGTCCTGTACCATCTGTATTGCCGTTCCGCGGGCTTTGGGAATGATATCCTCGCGATAGGCGCGGGCACGGTTTTGCACGTCCTCGGCATCTTGCTTGGCGGATTGTACATCCTGAAACGCTTGCTGGACATCAGGGTGAACTTCGGCGCGCTGGATCAGAACCTGCGTAATATTGACGCCGGAGTTATATTCATCAAGGTTGCTCTGAATAATGTCCTTGGTGCGCTGGGCGACCAGATCACGCTCTGTTGTGATAATCGGAAACATATTGGTTTGGCCGATTTCTTCACGAATGGCGCTTTCGGCTACTTTCTTAATCGTGCCTTCCTGATCATTGATGTTGAAAAGGTAATCTTCGGCCGATTTGATATTCCACTGAATAACCAGATCGATATCGACAATGTTACGATCGGATGTCAGCATCAGGCTTTCTTCGGGAACATCCTGAATCTGGTTGGCGCTGCGGCCATATCCTTCGTAAAAGCCGATATTCATTTTACGGATTTCATTTACCGTCACTTTGGAAACGGTTTCAACCGGCCACGGGAATTTAAAGCTGAGACCTTCATCGACCTTTGTTCTGTCCCAGGCGCCAAAACGCTGGATAACCGCGTGCTCGCCGGGCTTAACGATATAGGTACATAAAGTGACAAACAAAACCAGAAGGACAGCGCCGGCGATAACGCCGATCATGCCGCCGCCCATATTGCCGGGAAACATGCTGCCGAAATCGCTTTTGGCGCGGCGCAACATGGCATCCAGATCGGGGGGCTCTCCGCCGCCGTAATTACCCGATGGGCGATAGCCGCCTGTCGGTCTTTTCGGGGGGGTGCGATCCTTATTCGGGTTATTTCCCCAAGGGTTTTTTCCGGAGCCGTTTTTTTTGTCAGACATAGGGTGAAATCCTTGATTTCCGTTTGTTCAGATGTTTAATAAGCTCATAGAATATAGCTTTTTATCTGTAGTGCAAGCCAAAGCGGTCGAAGAATGAACAAAGACAAAATTTATAACGCGCTGGAAGAAATTATCCCGAAAGACCGTATTCATGGTCTGCAGGTCGATGATGACGGATCGGTTTTATTTTCCATTCAGGTTGATCCCGCACAAGGCACGGCGATGGAAGATTTACGTATCCGCGCCGAGAAGGCGGTTATGGCCATTCAGGGCGTGACCAAAGCCATTGTTATTCTTACTGCCGAAAAACCTGCTCAGCAAAAGGCGGCCAATGACCGTGCCGCCGATCCGCACGGGATGGAGAAGAATCCCCGCCTTAAATTACCCATCAGGAAAATTATTGCCGTGGCTTCGGGCAAAGGCGGGGTCGGGAAATCAACGGTGGCGATCAATCTGGCGGCAGCTCTGGCCAAGAGCGGTAAAAAGGTCGGCTTGCTTGATGCCGATATATACGGGCCCAGCGTTCCCCGTTTGACGGGGTTGCCTGCGGGGGTCAAACCGCCGCTCAATGATGCACGGCAATTGATACCCTATGAAGCCCACGGCCTGAAGGTGATGTCCATCGGCTTTATGGTTGATCCGGATGAACCGATGATTTGGCGTGGCCCGATGGTGCAATCCGCCATGTACCAGATGCTCCGTGACGTGGCATGGGGGACGGACGCCGATCCGCTGGATATTCTTGTTATTGATATGCCGCCCGGAACAGGCGACGCGCAACTTACGCTCGCCCAGAAAGTGGATGTTGACGGGGCGGTGATTGTTTCAACGCCTCAGGATCTGGCATTAATCGATGCTGTCAAAGCGATCGAGATGTTCCGCAAAACAAACGTCCCCATTCTTGGTTTGATAGAGAATATGAGCACCCATATTTGCAGCAATTGCGGGCATGAGGAGCCTATTTTCGGCCATGGCGGAGCGAAATTGGAATCAGAGAAACGCGGCGTAGCGTTTTTAGGGGAAATCCCCCTTGATATCTCCATTCGGGAAAATTCCGATAACGGAAAAATTCCTGATATTCAGGCCTACCGTGATATTGCTGAAAAGCTCTCTGACAATCTTTAGGCGCGTTCGAAAATCAGAAAACTGAAACCGTCATGGTCGGTTCCTTCGATCTGTTTCCATTCTTCGCCCAGTTCGGGAAAGAAGGCATCGCCTTCGGGATGCTGATGCACGCGGGTCAGGTATATGCG
Source organism: Alphaproteobacteria bacterium (assembly GCA_035399785.1). Taxonomy (GTDB): domain Bacteria; phylum Pseudomonadota; class Alphaproteobacteria; order Micavibrionales; family Micavibrionaceae. Next base: position 1,080 of record DAOPJS010000016.1, on the reverse strand, counting down.
GTCGGCTTTATATAGAGCAAGGGCATAAATCTGCGCGCCGCCGATGACCATGATCTCGTCGTTGGTTTCGGCGGAGGCTTTGTCAATGGCCTCGTCCAGTGTGGCGGCGGTGATGGCCCCCTCATGGCTGTAACCATTGCGGCTGATGACGATAGAGGTTCTGCCGGGAAGCGGTTTACCCAGCTGCGCCAAAATACTCTCATAGGTCTTACGCCCCATGATACAGGGTTTTCCCATTGTCACGGATTTGAAGTATTTGAAGTCTTCGGGAATATGCCACGGCATTTTGTTATCAATGCCGATGACATTATTATCGGCCGCCGCGACGATCAGGCTTAAAATCGTCATACCGCCACGGGTGCTTTGATATGGGGGTGGGCTTCATAGCCGACCAGCTCGAAATCCTCGAATTTGAAATCAAAGATGGATTTCACATGCGGGTTTAAATGCATCTCGGGCAGCGGCAACGGATTACGGGAAAGCTGTTCCTTGGCCTGCTCAATATGGTTGGTATATAAATGTGCATCACCGAAGGTATGGACGAAGTCACCGGGTTTCAGACCGCAGACCTGCGCCACCATCAGTGTCAGCAGGGAATAGGACGCAATATTAAACGGCACGCCGAGGAATATATCAGCCGAGCGCTGGTAGAGTTGGCAGGACAGCTTGCCGTCGGCGACATAAAACTGGAAGAAGCAATGACAGGGCGGCAATGCCATTTTCGGAATTTCCCCGACATTCCATGCCGATACGATCAATCTTCGGCAATCAGGGTCGGTTTTAATCCGTTCGATCAGGTTGGAAATCTGGTCAATGGTATGACCGTCGGCGGCAGGCCAGCTGCGCCATTGATGACCGTAAACGGGCCCTAAGTCACCATTTTCATCTGCCCATTCGTTCCAGATACGCACGCCGTTATCGGTCAGGTATTTGATATTGGTGTCGCCGTTCAGGAACCAGATCAGCTCGTGAATAATTGATTTCAGGTGCAATTTCTTGGTGGTGACCATCGGGAAGCCTTCGGACAGGTCAAAGCGCATTTGGTGGCCAAATACACTTAAAGTGCCTGTTCCTGTGCGG
>DAOPJS010000015.1:0-11165 GCA_035399785.1 Alphaproteobacteria bacterium | reverse complement strand
TGTTGACCTGAAAACCACTTCGCGCTGCGGTTGAAACAAGAGTCTTTTGCTGCTTCTCGTTAAGCTCCTCCAAGGGAGCGATTTTTAAAACACCATCTTGCAGACCAATCAAATGAATACTGAGAGGCAACCACGCCTGCACAGGTAAGATAGCGCGCAGCTGGTCACCTGTCGCACGAAGTTTGACACCTTCATCTTCCGCTTCGGTATTATTGAGAGAGACAGCTCCCGCCATATCAAGAAGCTGATCCGTTGAACGTGAAACGCCCATCTCCGCCAGAAGACTTCGCTCCTTCTGCACCATATCAAGGTATCGTTCACGTCCTTCTTTGGAACGGATTTTACGGCGATCCTGCCATTGACGGCGCTCAACCCCTAAAGGCGGGCCATTGTCCTTCTGACGGCGATCCATATTGTCGCGCTGATCCATGACCTCGATATCAGTTGATTGAGGCGTATGATTTTCAGAATTTCCTTCGTTTTCGCTCATATATTAATTATCACTAATACTGCTGCTGACAGCGGAAGCCGAACTGCCCGAACTAAAATCTCCGCCTTCGGTAGGGGACAACGATCTGTCAAATAGCAGAAGTATTTTTTGGCCACCGCCTGAAAACTCAACGGCGTTTTCACGCACTTTTACAATCCAAAGAACGCCACCAATAACGGTTTCCTGACCATCAAAAACAACCCTGCTTCCGCCCGGTCCCGAAACAATGGCTCGATTTTTCGCCAAAGATGAAATCTTATATCCTTCCAAAGCGCCGCTGACATCTCTATGTTTTGATTTTTTGGCAGGCTCCTCACCCATTTCACCTGAAGAGATGGGTGGAATAGCTCTCAGAATATCCCCGGCCTCGCCGCCGAATACCATGGCCTTACTGTCTCTGTTAACGGCCTTAGACGCAGATCCGCGAACAGGGAGCACCAAAATACCGCGCGCACCATCATGTGTAATCTGCACATCATCCAAAATACTGCCTTCCCTGACAGGCTCCCATTTTAATGTCAGAGGACAGGCCTCAACCGGACTTAAGGTCAACCCGGGACGACAACCATTACTGGCTATCTGGATACCATTATCTTCGTTGGAAAGTTTTATCTGATTAATTTTCAAAGGTGCGTCACCGACATTAACCAGCGAAACAGTGATAGAAGAAGCGGACTCAATCTTCGCGCCGAAATCAACTTCTTTCTGTGATGCCGTTAACAACCCCTTACCGGGAACCGCCTCAGGGAAAATACCGACTTCCTGCGCTTGCCCCGGACTATAGATACCATCAAGAACAACACTCACAACCCCCGTCGGACCATCGTGATTAACAACCAAAACCCCTGTCGCAGGGCCGCGCTGCTGCGGTGCCCAAGTAACGGTTGCCACACAGGCCTCGCCCGAAAGGAGCTTACCGCAATCTGATTTTATCGAATATCCGGCCTGCTCATTGGATTCAACATCGATGGAGTTGACAGTAATTGTTTTGGACGTAACGTTCCTGAGAATAAGCGATCTTGTTAAAGGACGGCTTTCTTTGAGGTTACCGAATTTCAATTCCGAAGGAACGGTTTCAATGTCACTGATAATGTCCGTCGAAGAATCATCGGAGCGTTCAACACTTCCCGAAATTGTCGATGTAATAAGTTTGGTGCGTCCGTCATGGCGCATCAACATTTCAATACGAAATTTACCCGGCTGCAGCCCTTTAACAGACAAGGCAATGGCGCAAACAGCATCAGGTGGTAAAGGCTGGCGATTACATTCATTCTCACCAACACTCGCTGAGACGTTAGAAGAAGGATAAAGACTGATATCTCCCGAAGTAATCGGTTTGGACCCGTCATTACGGAACAAAATCACAACCTGTGAGGAAGCCCCTAACGCAACAGATCCTGCATCGGTTTTTCCATCAACACTGACCAAATCACCGCTCTTGGCAGATCCGGCATTTCTGGCTCCCGGATCATCAAAGGCAGATTGGGCAAACGCAGAGGAACTGACGAAAACCATCAGCACCAAGGCCGATAAAACCACCCTAGGAAAGCTCCCTAAACAAGAAAAATGTTTATAATTCAATAACTTCATATTATTACTAACGATCTAAAACTTAATTATTGTACCACAGAAATGATAAAATTTGGTAATCAGAAATGCCCCTGCAATACTTATAAGGATTTAGGGAGCATAATAAGAGTTTTTACTACGTTCATAAGCCTCATAAACATTTAACGGCGCAGCATTATTATAAACATCGGAAGAAAGCGGGGCGTCATAGCCGGAAACAGGTGCCGCAGTGTCTGAATAATCGTAAACCTCTACCGCAGATCCGTCAGAGGAAGGATAATCCATTGCAGAATATCCCGTGCTTGTCGAAACGCTTGGCTGTGATGGCGCCAATGATACCGGGGCCTCATTACCGTAATTCTTTGAAACATATCCGGGCGTATATCCTGACTGACCGTAATCAGAAACCGTATTTGCCGGTGCTGCAGGAGCACTAACGACAGGCGGCGGTGACGGCATTGACGGCGCAGGCTGAGCAGCAGGTGCAGGCGGTGGGGCCAATGTTGAGGAAGAAACTTCCGGTGCGCCCGACTTCATCCATTCTTCCCGAATTTTTGGGGAAACCTGCTCCGCTTTTTTCTTATTCACGTAATCGGCATAACGCTGATCATCTTGCGACGTATATACAATAACGCGCGGACGGAGCAGGATGACAAGCTCAAGATTGGCGGTTCTGGCCGTACGACTGTCAGGAACAATAGGCTCCATCAAACCGGGACCACGTGAATCAAAGTTATCGGTCTCACGAACAAGACCGCCGATAAGAACGGAGTCACCCGGACGAACACGAATTTGCGTTGTTAATTCACGCTCGGTTGTTTGCGGCAACTGAATAATTGTATCGGTACCGCCCGCACCACCGTCAGAGAAAGTAAAGTCATCAATCTGAACAACATTAGCCAGATTAACATTTACATTCGAATAAACCGTTGCCTTGTCCCATGAACTACCGATCGTCAAAGTAAAACCGCTATCGACAGAATCGGTATCAACCGATGTCGTTGTCTGGTCACCGCTGATCGTGGAAGAAACTTCAGACACATAGTTTTGCGTATCAGCCACACGGAGTTGCGCAGAAGATCCGGAAAGAACAGTGATTTGTGGCTGAGAAATAGTTTTCACCGCGCCGAATTGGGACAAGAATTCGATAAACTCTGTCGGGCTCGCACCGATCGCATTCGTGGTCGGCAACCCGATGCTGATCGGATTACTAAAGTCTGCTGCGACAGCGCCGTTCACACCAATGCTGGTGTTAAATTTACCAAAACTGTCAAATGAATCCCAATCAATCCCGGCGGAGTTGGCCGCATTCAATGAAACCTCCCAAATATAGGTTTCATAAACAATCATCGCCGTATTGGCGCGCAATCTTTGGAAATAATTCTCTGCCAACTGGGCTGTACGCTGCGTCGCGGAATAAATAATGGTTCTGGTCGTCGGATCTGAAACAGGCGGCGTCGTTGTCTCTCCAATAACGGCCGTCAACCCCTGTATAACGTTATCAATAAACTCCTGCCCGCCTTCCGCATCAGCAAGAGGCGGTAAGGTGACAGCGAATGTTTGTGTATTCTTTACAACCAGCGTGCCGTCTTCGTAAGAACAGTAAAGATCTGCCAGAGAACAAACACGCATCACAACTTTATTAAGCGGGCCATGTAAGTTGGCAACAGTCACCTTTCTGGTCAACCCTTCCTGACTTTCAAAGGCAATAGAAACATCATAATCAGCCAGAATAAGTTGCAGAGCCCCCGCCAATGTTTCCCCGCGCAGCTCAAATGGGCCAACCTTATCTGTCGGCATCGTATCACCGGCAACACGCTCAGGAACAAGAACATCTTCCCCAAGCGGAAGATACATCACACTGTCAGGACGTTCGTTAATGGCGCTTTTTCTTTTTTCAGCCGCAACGGGGGCAGGAATATCGACATTACGGGAATCAGGAACGGTCACCTGCGCGCAGGCTGCAATCCCCATAACAAAAAACAAGCATACATATATTGATGGACGTAAGAACAATTTCACAATCACATCTTCCTTTTTGACATCGCCAATGATCGCTCAACCGCTTTCACCAAACGCTCTTTTTGAACCGGCTTGATCAAAACGGCCGCGACCCCCCAATCACCTGACTTCTCCAAAATATCAGGGGCACTATCGCCGGTAACCAGAATAACTGGTATTTTCAAATCCATGCCACGAATTGCGCGAATAAAATCGAATCCATCCACAGGCTCCATCCTGACATCGACGATTGTAAGATCGACAGTCTGGTTTTTAACAACCTCAAGGGCAGAATTTCCGTCAGTTGCCTCAACGACATTATGACCGGCATCTTGAAGATATTTAACAATTTGCATTCTGACAAAGTCGTTATCTTCTGCGACAAGGATAGTATTTTGATCTGACATAGGGGTGGCTAAATAAGGTACAACGTTAGATTTAGTATTAAGAATCAATCTCCATAGAGTAGTCCACAATAAGATAGGGTGCAATCCTTCAATAAAAACAACAATTAAGCTTTTGATAGGACAAGAACGCCCCTATAATCAAAACAGGAAAAACGGGGAAAAACAAAATGTTAGAAATTGTTTCCATATTGTGCATGGCAGCAGGATTTGTCTTGCTGGTAATTTTGTCAATTATCGATCTCCGCACTTATCTTTTACCAAATATTTATGTTGCCCCCTTTGCTTTGTCAGGAATTATTTTTCATATAGCAACGGATTTTTACTATCTGCAGCTATGGCAGGTCATCGCAGGAGGGATCGCAGGTTACGCAATTTTGTATCTTATCCGTCTGGGTGGGAACAAATATTACGGGCAGGATTCTCTCGGCCTTGGCGATGTCAAGCTTCTTGGCGCAGGAGGATTATGGCTGGGGATAGAGGGAGTCCTTTTCGCCATGACCCTGGGCGCTTTCGCAGGCCTGATACACGGCTTGCTTTATGCCTTTTATACAAAGATTAAGAACGGAAAGCCCTTCAGTATACACCGTCTGGCCATTCCTGCCGGCCCCGGCTTTGCTGTCGGCATTATCCTGACAGCGGGCTGGATGTATAAAAGTTTCGTTATCTCCATCTTTTACGATCTGTTTTCCTAAAACCCTTGCACTTATAATAAAGGCGCGCTTATAGTCTGTTTTTGATGACAAAGACAGCCCCTGAAAAAGCCAAAAAGCAATCGTTCGAAAAGGTTGACCGAAGCGCCTTTAAGAACAAGCACCTGATCGGCATCGAGCCTTTAAGCGCCGATGAAATTAACATTATTCTTGATCTGGCCGATTATTACGCCGACCGTCTGGACGAGCGGGAATTCAAACCAGACATCCTGAAAAACCAGATCGTCCTGACCTTATTTTTTGAAGATTCTACACGCACCCGTACCTCCTTTGAGATGGCTGCCAAACGTTTGGGCGCTGATGTCGTCAATCTCGACCTGCGCACCAGTTCGGTAAACAAAGGCGAAAGTCTTTTGGACACCATCCAGACACTGGATTCCATGTTACGCCCGGATGCCATTATCGTACGCCATAGTGAATACGGCGCGCCGCAATTTATTTCCTCCATCGTTGATTGTCCCGTTATCAATGCAGGGGACAGCTGGCATGAACATCCGACGCAGGCTTTATTAGATGCCCTGACAATTCGCCGCCGCCTGGGAAGCATTAAGGGAAAAACAATTGCCATTTGCGGTGATATTGCCCACTCCCGCGTCGCAACGTCGAATATGATTTTACTGACGCGGCTGGGCGCCAATGTCCGTATTGTTGCCCCGCCTGCCCTGATGCCGCAGAAATTTCCCGCAGAGGGCATTAAAGCTTTTGATAATATGAAAGACGGACTGGCGGGATGCGATATTGTCATGATGCTGCGTAACCAGATGGAGCGCATGCAGGCAGGCCTGATTAAATCCGAAGCCGAATTTTTTGAAGAATTCGGTCTGACAAAAGACAAACTTGCCTATGCCAATGACGGCGCGCTGGTCATGCATCCGGGGCCGATGAACCGCGGCGTTGAAATTGCCGATGACGTCGCCGATGACAAAAACCAATCATTAATCCTTGAACAGGTACGCAACGGCGTGCCAACCCGTATGGCGGTCATGGACATTCTGATGAAGGGACGCTTTTCATGATTTATGTTTTTGCCGCTCTTTTCGGATATTTGCTCGGCTCTATCCCCTTCGGACTAGTTCTTTGCAAAATGGCAGGGCTGGGTGATATCCGCAAAATCGGCTCAGGCAATATCGGCGCAACCAATGTTTTAAGAACCGGCAATAAACCCTTGGCACTGGCCACCTTAATTCTGGACAGCGGTAAGGGCGCGATTGCCGTCGCCATCATTTATTTTTTGTTTGATTTTAATGCCGCCATGGTTGCAGGTTTTGCTGCTCTAATTGGTCACTGCTATCCCGTCTGGCTGAAATTTAAAGGCGGCAAAGGCGTTGCCACCACACTGGGCACATTACTGGCACTTTCACCGCTTCTTGGTGGCATAACCTGTATGATCTGGATGCTAACCGCGTTGTTATTTCGTATTTCATCCCTAGCTGCGCTTGTCTCTGTTGGTCTCTCACCTTTGATTTCGCATTATCTGTATCACAACCCGAATTTATCGGGCCTTTGCGCCGCGATTGCCGCTTTGGTTTATATTAAGCACCGTGACAATATAAAACGCCTGTTCAAGGGTGAAGAACCGAAGATCGGTAAAAAGAAGGAACAGGCAAAATGAACGACGCTGTCAGAAACAATCAGACAGCTTTTACCCTCGCCGAAAAACTTGACTGGCTTCGCTTGTTTCGTACCGACAATATCGGCCCGATTACTTTCTACAAATTAATTGAACGTTACGGCAGTGCGGCCGAAGCACTAAACGCCCTTCCCCATTTATCTAAAAAAGGCGGCAGGTCAAAACCGCTGGAGGCACCGCCGCTTTCCGCCATCGAAAAAGAATATGATGCACTGCAAAAACTTGGCGGCGATATTATCTGCGCAGGTGAAAAACTTTATCCCCTCGCCTTAGCCGCGACAGATGATGCCCCGCCCGTTCTTTCTTATATCGGCCATATTGATCTGGCGCGCAGTCCATGCATGGCAATGGTCGGTGCCCGAAATGCCTCGCTGAACGGAAAGAAATTCGCCGTCAAACTGGCCAAAGATCTGGGACAGGCGGGACAAGTGATTGTCTCTGGCCTTGCCCGCGGCATTGACACCGGCGCCCATCAAGGGGCTCTGGAAACAGGAACTATCGCCGTTGTGGCAGGTGGGATTGACGTTGTTTATCCGCGCGAAAATCAGGAACTCTATGAACAAATATGTCAACGCGGACTTGTTCTGGCAGAAAGTCCGCTTGGCATGGAACCGATTGCACGGCATTTTCCCAAACGCAATCGCATCGTTTCCGGCCTATCCGTGGGAGTTGTTGTGGTTGAGGCCACGTTAAAATCAGGTTCTCTTATTACCGCACGGATGGCGGGGGAACAAGGCCGTGATGTCTATGCCGTTCCGGGCTATCCGCTTGATCCACGGGCACAAGGGCCGAACAAGCTTATTCAGGACGGCGCGGTTCTGGTTCAATCCGCGCAGGATATTTTACAGGCTATGGAGAATTATACGGGCGGTTCAGCCATGCACGATATTGCCGTCCAATCAACACCTTCCTTCGGTTTTATGGCCTCCCCGCCTGATGAAAAAGAGGTTGAGGAAGTACAAATCCTCCTGAAAGAAAATTTATCGCAAATGCCGGTGGGAGTTGACGAACTCGCCCGTGCCTGTCATATGTCGATACCCGCATTGCAGATGGCATTGCTGGAAATGGAGTTAGCAGGACGGCTGCAGCGGCTTCCCGGAAACCGTGTTGTCCTGATAGATTAAAGGAATTTCAAACCTTGAGTGCACCTAATGTTGTTATCGTAGAGTCCCCTGCCAAGGCGAAGACCATTAATAAGTATCTCGGCAAAGACTACGCCGTTATTGCTTCTTACGGTCATGTGCGTGACCTCGTGAACAAAGACGGCTCCGTCGATCCGAGCAATGATTTTGCCATGCGCTGGGAACTGGGTGATCGCGCCAAAAAGAACGTCAACGATATTAAAAAACTGGTTAAGGCCGCCGACACCATCTATCTGGCAACCGACCCCGACCGTGAAGGGGAAGCCATTTCATGGCATATCAATGAAATTCTCGAAGACGGCAAATTGCTCAAAGGCAAGAAAATCTCCCGCGTTGCCTTTAACGAAATTACAAAAACCGCCGTTCAAAATGCCTTTAATCATGCCCGTGAACTTGATCACGACTTGATTGATGCCTATCGCGCCCGCCGCGCACTGGATTATCTGGTCGGCTTTAACATCTCCCCTATTCTCTGGCGCAAACTGCCGGGATCACGTTCTGCCGGGCGTGTGCAATCTGTGGCACTACGCCTGATTTGTGAGCGTGAAGCAGAGATCGAGGCTTTTAATCCGCAGGAATACTGGTCGCTGGAAACACTTCTGCATAATAAAGACGGCGCGCCGTTCACCGCCCGCCTGACGACGTTGTCAGGGAACAAGCTGGGTAAGCTGGATATCGGATCGGAATCTGATTCCAACAAAGCCGCCGCCCGTATTAAAACCAAAGATCTGAAAATTCAGAAAATTGAAAAGAAACAGGCGCGCCGCAATCCTTACGCGCCGTTCATCACGTCTTCCATGCAAATGGAAGCATCGCGCAAACTGGGATTTTCCGCATCCCAAACCATGCGCTTGGCGCAGCAACTCTATGAAGCAGGTCTGATCACCTATATGCGTACTGACGGAACGGATCTATCACAAGAAGCCGTCGCGCAGGCACGTGACATTATTAAGAAGGACTATGGCGATAAATATCTGCCCGATGCCCCGCGTCTTTATAAATCCAAAGCCAAAAACGCACAGGAGGCACACGAAGCGATCCGTCCGACAGACCTCAGCAAGGCCCCGGCAAAGATCACTATGGATTATGATGCCAAACGCCTTTATGAGCTGATCTGGAAACGCACCATGGCCTCACAGATGGAAAATGCCGTGCTGGATCAGGTAGCGGTTGATATTTCCGACGGCACCGATGATGTGGTCTTGCGCGCCAACGGCTCCGTCATTGCCTTTGACGGTTTCCTGACTTTATACATCGAAGATAAAGATGATGAGGAAGAAGACGAAGACGGCAATGATAAAGACCGCATCCTGCCGCCATTAGGGGAAGGCGATAAAGTCAAATTGCTGGAAGTGCGCGAAAACCAGCACTTCACCCAACCGCCCCCGCGCTATTCCGAGGCTTCACTGGTCAAAAAGATGGAAGAGCTGGGCATTGGCCGCCCCTCCACTTACGCCTCCGTGCTTCAGGTCTTGCGTGATCGCAACTATGTCACCATGGATCGCAAGCGTTTCATCCCTGAAGATCGTGGCCGCCTCGTCACCAGTTTCCTGAAGAAATTCTTCGCCAAATATCTGGATTACGACTTTACCGCCAATCTGGAGGAAGAGCTGGACGCCATCGCCGCGGGACAGGTGTCATGGGTCGAAGCACTGCGCCAATTCTGGATCGATTTTTCGAAAAACGTCGATGATGTCAAACCGCTGACCATTACTGAGGTTATTGATTACCTCAATGAAGAGCTGGGGGTTCATTTCTTCCCGCCGCGGGATGATGGCCGCCCTGCCCGTGAATGTCCTGCCTGTAAAAAAGGCGAGTTATCGCTGAAGCTTGGTAAGTTCGGCGCGTTTATCGGCTGCTCCGAATATCCTGATTGTAAATTCACCCGCCCGCTGATTTCTGATGAAGGAAATGAAGGCGCAGATCTGGCGAATGAGCCGAAAGAGCTGGGCAAATGCCCGGATACAGGCCGTAGCGTTTCCCTGCGCCGCGGTCCCTATGGCCCTTATGTTCAGATCGATGCACCACCCGAAAGCGCGGAAGAAAAAGCCGCCTATGATGAAAAAGTAAAAGCATATGAAGAGCGCTATGCCAAACGCGTTGAAACCGCCAAGGCAAAGGGTAAAGACATTCCGGAGAAGAAATTACCCAAGCGCCCCGTGCCAAAACCAAAACGTCAGGGACTGCCTGCCGGCTTAGGGGTGGATGATGTGACGCTGGAAAAAGCGCTCGACCTGCTGTCTCTGCCGCGCGATATCGGCAATCATCCCGAAACGGGTAAAATGATCCGCGCGGGTATCGGCCGCTTTGGTCCCTTCGTTGTGCATGACGGCAAATTTGCCTCCATCCCCAAAGATGAAGACGTCATGACCATTGGTATGAACCGCGCTGTCGATTTGATTGCCCAGAAAATGGAACGCGACGCCAACAAAACCAAAAAAGCGGCTGCCAAATCCGCCAAAAAAGCAACGAAGAAAGCGACCAAGAAGTCTACGAAAAAGACCTCTTCGAAGAAAAAAACAGCCAAAAAACAGTAACTTATTAAAAATATATACTTTTCAACTACAGCAAAAAATATAACTCGACTTAGCATAAACACTTTTTAATTGACATAATAACATAGCCTGTAGTAGTGTGTACCTATAACATTATTTTAGGTGACATAATGATTAGAGATTTATTCAAAAAATTACTTCCAACTAATCCCGAACAAGAAAACGGTATTTATGTTGCCTATTATTTTTCACCTAGTTGTGCAAAAAAAAATGGAACAGTTACGATCAATGGGGCTAATTTTGATCCTATTGAGTATACTCATTATAAACATTTTTCGGGCAATCCAGAACATCCTCCTGCGCCCGACTTTTCTGAATATAATGATTTAAGATTTGTTGGAAATCTCCACCAAGCATCTCTTCACAGCGCATCTCATACAACAAAACAAGCTGGCTTTGCAAAATTAGAAGCCTAAATATAATTTCTATTAATTTAAATTATTGGTAATACCCGCGATACCATTCCGCGAATTTTTGCAGACCGTCTTTGAGGTTGGTCGAGGGTTTAAAGCCAACAGCCTGTTCGAGCGCATCAATATCGGCATAGGTGGAATAGACATCGCCGGGTTGCATCGGTTTCATTTCGATCACGGCTTTCTTACCCAGCGCCTCTTCCAGCAAACCAATCATATCCATCAATTGGACAGGGTTATTATTGCCG
>DAOPJS010000014.1:0-11278 GCA_035399785.1 Alphaproteobacteria bacterium | reverse complement strand
CCTTTGGCGGCAGCACCCGCACAATCGGTGATCTGCCGTATATGACATTTCTGGCACCGGGATTGATTATGATGACCATGGTTCAAAATGCGTTTGCCAACACATCATCCTCCATGGTGATTGCAAAGGTGGCGGGAAATATCGTTGATATTCTGATGCCGCCGCTCTCCCCGTTAGAGCTGTATATGGGATACATGATCGGCGGCGTACTGCGCGGCCTGATGGTCGGGACGGTTGTCGCTGTCTTTATGGCGTTGATTGTCGGTCTGCAAATTCATTCTTTCTTTCACATTATCGCCTTTGCGGTTTTGGGGAATATGATGCTTTCCAGCATCGGTTTGGCAGCAGGGATCTGGTCACAGAAATTCGACCATATCGCGGCTGTGACTAATTTTATCGTTACGCCGCTTACTTTCCTGTCGGGGACATTTTATTCCATCACACAATTGCCCAATATATGGCACGGCATTGCGGTTTATAACCCGTTTTTCTATATGATTGACGGCTTTCGCTATGGGTTTATCGGCCATGCAGACGGCAATGTCACCATAGGATTGATTGTCTTGACGGTGGTTAATCTGCTGATTTCCGTGCTGACCGTGATGATGCTGAAAAGCGGTTATAAAATGAAAAGCTGACGGCTTTTCGTTTCTATTTCAAGACCTTCCTAAAAATATGGTATAATGAAGCAATGAGCGCATCTGATTTTGAAGATGATTTTTCCGGCAATATTATCCGCCCGTTCCAACTGGAAACTTCCAGCCTTCGCGGGCGTATTGTGCGCTTTAACAGCGTCTTGCAGGAAATACTGGAGCCGCATAATTATCCGCATATTGTCAGCCAGCTTCTGGCGGAAACGATAACGCTCTGCGCGCTGTTATCCTCCATGTTGAAATATGACGGTATTTTTACCCTGCAGACGCAGGGAAACGGGCCTATATCAATGCTGGTGGCCGATGTCACCAGTGACGGTAAAATCCGTGGCTGTGCAAGCTTTGATAAAAAGCGGCTGGATATTGTTGAAAAACAATTGGCGGCGTTTTCCGATCAGATCGGTGAGGGTTCCGATAACAATTTGGCGCAATTGCTGGGTAAGGGGCATATCGCTTTTACGGTGGATCAGGGATCCAACACCGACCGCTATCAGGGAATTGTCGAATTAAAAGGAAAGTCTCTGGTCGATTGCGTTCAGCATTATTTTTCACAGTCAGAGCAGATCGGCACGGGGATCAAGCTTGCCGCAGGAAAACGCGATGGTAAATGGCGCTCCGCCGGTTTGATGCTGCAACATATGCCTGAAGAAGGCGGCACCAAAGGCGTGCGCGATACAAGCAATCTGAACGAGGATGACTGGCGCCGTTCGATGATTTTGATGCAAAGCTGCACGGAAGAGGAGCTTTTAAGCCCGGATTTGAATTCACATACGATTTTACTGCGCCTGTTTCACGAGGAAGGGGTGCGTGTATTTCCGCCCACCAAATTGGTGCACGAATGTCGTTGTTCCGAGCGCAAGGTCGAAAATGTCCTGCTGATGATGAGCGAGGAAGAACGTGATGAAATGATCGTCGATGGAAAAATAACTTTAACTTGTGAATTTTGTAGCAAGATTTATCCGCTGGATGCTGATATAGTAGATAAGAAGTTTAAAGAATTATCCAAAGCATCTTCCGGTCATGAAAGTCCCCCCGCCTAGATATTTATTTATCCTCTTATCCGTATTTATTGTCGGAGCCTGTACCCAAAATCCGCAGCCGCAGGGAAAACCCTTGCCGCATCTGACATACGAAAATCTGAACCCGTATCGGCCCTATGGCGGCGGCGTTGAAATCAGGCAAAGCTTTAAGCCCGATGCAGCCACAACCCAGACAGTGGCAGAGTTTCCCGTTGCTCCCGATGAATTATTGCAGCGTTATGCCGGACGGCGTTTTGACCGCAATCTCAGCCCTGTGCGCATGGTATTTGATATCCAAAAAGCGGCACTGTCGAAAAAAAGCGATGAAGAAAATTTGGTTGGATTTTTAAGCGGCGCGGCAGAAGATTACTACACGCTTGAAATTGCGATTGCGATGTTTCCGGCAAAGGCGGATGGCACATTGACCAAACCGTATACCGTTTCCCTTAAGCGTGAATTATTTATTCCCCAGCGGGCATCACTGGCGGAACGGGAAATTACCCAGTTTGAATTTCTTGAAAAGGCCGTGCACGACATTGATCAGGTTGTCACGAAATTCGTCACGGAAAATATGCGCTGATTATTTCTTCCAGAAGGCAGGCAGGAACAGGACAAGGACGGTAAACAGTTCCAGTCTTCCCAGAAGCATTCCCGCCGACATCATCCATTTGGCGCTGTCAGGCAAAGGTTGGAAGGTTCCTGTCGGGCCGATAATATCGCCCAGCCCCGGGCCGACATTGGACAGAGTTGTCACAGCGCCGGACATGGCGGTCATATAATCCAGCCCGACAAAAGACAAGCCGATGGCCAAAACGGAAAAAGAAAGCGCATAGACAAAGAAAAAGCTCATCACAGCGGAGGCGATCCCGTTAGGTAGAGGGTGATGATTGTAATGCGGGGTAAAAACACCATGGGGATGCAGCAGTTTTTTCAGCTGTGTCATGGTGACGGAATATAAAATCTGAAAACGGAAGGTCTTGATACCGCAAGAGGCCGATCCCGCGCAGCCACCCGCCGCCGTCAGGAAGAAAATGACAATCACGGCCAAACCGCCCCATAGGGTGTAGTCCTGATTGGCGTAACCTGTTCCGGTGGCGATAGAAACCAAATTAAAACTGGCGTAGCGCAGCGCCGTCCAGAAGGAAATATCGGTATAAACTGTTTGATGAATGACAACGCCCAGAACGGCGACGGCGGCAATGCCGATGAAGGTGCGAACCTGTGTATCCTTGTATAAGGCAATCCAGTTTCCCTTGATGGCCTTCACATAAAGGATGAAGGGCAGGGCACCGGCAATCATGAAGACGATGCAGGTAATTTCTGCGCCGATATTATCAAATTGACCGAAGGAAGAGTCGGAGGTTGAAAAGCCGCCCGTAGACAAGGTTGTCATGGAATGGGTGATGGCGTTAAACGCGCTCATCCCCGATAGTTTGTATCCGATCGCACATAAAGCAGTAAGGCCAAGATAGATCAAACCTGTCCCCGCAGCCAGTTGTGTGGCGCGTGGCATGGCCTTTTCACTTTCGGAAGACTCCGTCTGGAACAACTGCATCCCGCCGACACGCAGGAACGGCAAAACCCATAGTGCGGTAACGATAATTCCGACCCCGCCCAGCCATTGTAAAATCGCCCGCCAAAGCAAAATCCCCGGTGCGACATGATCAAGCCCTGTGATAACGGTAGAGCCTGTGGTGGTGATGCCCGACATCGCCTCGAAAAACGCATCTGTCAGGCTTAAATGCAGCGTGGAAAGCATAAACGGAGTTCCGCCGACAAGCGACAGGATGATCCAGCTGAAGGTCGTCATCAGGAATGTCTGGCGGACACCGATATGAAAATTATTGCTGTAATTCGTCAGGATCAACGCGCCGCCAAGGAACAGCGTGAAAATCATGCACATGAAGAAAACCTTCCAGTCAGGATTACCGGCGGCCATATCAACAAAAAGGGGAAAGACCATCCCGGCCGCCAATGTGCAGAGCAAGATACCTATAACATATAAAATCGGACGCATATCCATGTCGGCGGCTTTCTTTCCTTCTTTAGTCGCGTCGCTGTTTTTATCCATCATGTCAATGAAACAGCTGAGAAACAGTGTAAGAGAGGTTGGGAATCCCTGCAAGCAACAACATAACAAAAAAGGCCGGAAATAAATCCGGCCTTTTGAATTTGTATCGCTGCAGTGATTACTCGAAAGTAATTTCCGTACGGCGGTTGGCAGGCTCACGAACGCCGTCGGCTGTTTGAACCAGAAGTTCATCTTCACCGCGGTGGTTCACGACCATCAGGCTTGGGTCTACGCCGCGCTGTACCATGGCATCACGAACGGCGTTCGCACGTTTCATGGACAGTTTCTCGTTGTAGGCACGGGATCCTGATGTATCGGTGTGACCGACCAGATTAATGCTTGTCAGACTTCTGCCTTTTGCTTCGTTAGAGGCAGCGTCCAGAATGCTGTTTGCACCGGCATTCAATGTGTACTCATCCCAATCGAAGAAGACGATGTATTTCGCATTTTCGATTTTCATAGGCTCTGACGGATCAACATCAAATGGTTGTGCGACAGGCTCAGGAGCAGGTGGCGGAGGAGGCGGCATAGCTGCTTCCAGTTGTGCCAAAGCATCCATAAACTGTGACTTACAGGCAGAGATCTGTTCAGGCTGGAAGTTTTCTTCCTGCTCTTCGATCCAGCAGTCAAAACGTGCCTGCGCATAGGCAGACAGGTCAGGTTGCATTTCGCGTGCGCCCAAAGCGAAAACATTAACCAGACGGGTACGGGCATTGATCAGCTCTTCCGCATGACCCGGAAGCAGGTTCCAGTCGGTGATCGGTTCAGGCATAACCATGTCGCCGCGTGCGGCGGCCAAACCCTTACGTGAGAAATGCAGAGCATCTGCATGATCTTTGTAAGTCGTCAGTTCACGGTTAACGTAATTTCTATATTCTTCTGTCAGCTTTTGTGTAAAAGCATTCCCAACGGCATTGGTTTCATTAATCGCCTTCACCTCGTCCATTTTATCGAACGAACAGGCGCTAATGCTGATAACGGCAGCCAAGATGATTAGAGAGCGCAGCATCTTCATTATTGAAAACTCCTCAAATTTTGTATGAAACGCTCTAAACAATAGAACGCAGTTATGACTTTTTATAACTTTCTCAGGGTTATTGTAAAGATATCTTTGAATAAAAAGGGTTTTTTCTTCCCAATTTCCTTAATTTACGATTTTCCCCCTTTATTGATGAGGGTGGGTTTTACACACCTTAAGGCCTTGTAATCACGGAGTAATCAATGATTTTTGAAACAATGTTATCATAGGACTTGACTTTACCCCTGCGTTTGCGCGATTGTCTGCCGCGTTTTGAGCCGTAGAATCACGTTCCGGCTTATGAATCAAGACAAGAAATTTCGAAAAATTACTACTAAAGAGGGTGAGTATTATGATGAAACCATTAACCGGAATGAAGGTTGCTGTCCTTATTGCCAACGGATTTGAAGAAAAAAGCTTTATCGAAGCACAAAAACTGATGATGGAGATGGGGGCGACCTTGCGTATTATCAGCACGAATCAAGGATTGGTAAACGGATGGGACGGTTCCGGCTGGGGACATAACTACGCCGTGGATGCGCCGCTGAACACCGCTTTGGGCGTTGATTACGCCGCGCTGATTATCGCAGGCGGACAGCGCAGCATCGAAAAACTTAAGCTGACAGCGCATACACGCCGCTTCATCGGCAGCTTTATGGCGTCCGGCAAACCTGTTGCCGTGATGGATGATGCCGTTATGTTGATGGCAATGTGCGAGCAGGTCGACAATATGAAGGTCACAGGTCCTGATAATTGCCGCGATATTTGCGAACAAAACGGCGCCGTTTGGACAGGCACAACCATGGAAATGGATGGTCACTTGCTGAGCGGGATAACAGAAGGTGACAATCAGGCGCAATATTTCTCGACAATGCGTGAACTGATGATGCAAAATGACCGTATGGATCAGGCCGCATAATCCGAGGATTTCTGAATGAAAGCCGAAACACTAAGCACGATCGACGACATCAAAAGCGCGCTGACGTTGCTGAGGAGGCATCTTTGACTGGGACCGTGCGGTCCGGCGTTTGGAAGAACTAAACGCGCTGGTCGAAGACCCTGATCTCTGGACAGATTCGGAAAAAGCCCAAACAATCATGCGTGAGCGTACCCGTCTGGAAGACCAGATCGGGGCAATCCGCTCTATTGAACAAAATCTCAACGATAATGCCGAATTGATCGAACTGGGTGAGGCCGAGGGCGATGAGGGGATCGTTAAGGAAGCCGAGCAGTCGATACAGGCTATTTTGGTCGATGTTGAAAAGCGCCAGCTGGAAACCATGCTGTCGGGTGAGGCGGACGGCAATGACGCCTATCTGGAGGTCAATGCAGGCGCCGGCGGAACCGAAGCGCAGGATTGGGCGGAGATGTTGCTGCGGATGTATTTACGCTGGGCGGAAAAGCGTGGTTTTAAGACAACCGTCCTTGATCGCAGCGATGGCGAGGAAGCAGGAATTAAATCCGCAACGATCCGTATTGATGGTGAAATGGCATATGGATGGCTGAAATCAGAGTCCGGTGTTCACAGATTGGTTCGGATATCCCCCTATGACTCCAATGCCCGCCGTCATACCAGCTTTGCCTCCGCCGCCGTCACCCCTGTGGTCGATGA
This sequence comes from Alphaproteobacteria bacterium, assembly GCA_035399785.1. Lineage (GTDB taxonomy): Bacteria > Pseudomonadota > Alphaproteobacteria > Micavibrionales > Micavibrionaceae. The sequence goes on along the minus strand of DAOPJS010000014.1, from coordinate 4,905 downwards.
TGACATCGATATCGAGGTCGAAGAGAAAGATTTGCGCATCGACACCTACCGCTCCAGTGGGGCGGGCGGGCAGCATGTGAACACAACCGACAGTGCGGTGCGTATTACCCATATTCCCACAGGGATTGTGGTTGCCTGTCAGAATGAGCGCTCACAGCATAAGAACAAGGCCACGGCCATGAGCATGTTGAAGGCGCGTCTGTATGAGGCGGAAATTCAGCGCCGCGAACAAAGCGCCGCCGACGCCCATGAGGAAAAAAGCGATATCGGTTGGGGGCATGCCATTCGTTCCTATGTTTTACATCCCTACCAGATGGTGAAGGATCAGCGCACAGCCTGTGAAACCACCGATACGCAAGGGGTGCTGGATGGTAAGATCGACGCGTTTTTGGAAGCGGCATTGGCGCAAAAGCTTGAAGGCCTGCACAAAAGCGAAGAATAAATAGGGGGAATGAAGGCAATCTTCCTGCTAATAAGCTGGTTTTTTTAGACAAAAGCATCTTGCGTCTTGGGAAACTGCCGCTTATGGTCGTAAACGCTTTCGAAAGTAATCGGGTCGGAATGATAAGAACCAAATTCATCAAGTCGTGTTTATTTGTTGCCATAATGGCGGGTGTTGCCGCCGTTCATGCGCCTGCTGTGCACGCACAGCCTGTTATGGGCTCACCCGTTCCGTCCTTCATGCCTGTTGGCGGGTGGCAGGTGTCACCGACCAGCCTGTCTGAAATTCGCGGTCTGCCGAAAATCAAACTGCCCTGCATGATGATGACCAATTACGACAACGGCTATATCGTGCGTCTGTCAGGCGGCGGCCAGAGCATGTTGGCGATGGCGATTGATTTCCGCCAGAATGTCTTTGTGCAGGGACGCAAATACAACGCGGTTGTGAATCTGAATAACGGGTATACCCGTAACGGTGAGGCCACGGCCTTTTCCCAAAGTGTTCTGATTTTCAATGTGCGTCCGTTTAACGGATTTTATCAGGCGTTGCAGCAAGCCTCCGCCATGATGATCAATATCGAAAACAATGCCTTCGAATTTTCACTGGGAGATCTGGGCGCGGCGACGCAGCGACTGGAAGCGTGTTTCAGTGGTAACATGAGCGTGCCGCCGACAGGCGTGCCGATGGGGCCGACCCCTGCGGGGATGACAACACTGCCCGAGCCGCCGGCACCGGGAGAAGAAAACAAATCACCGGCGCCGATGGCACCTGCCGTCAGCACGGGGCCGAACTGGAACGAAAAAGTATCACCTGCGCCGTCACAACGCCCTGCGATGCCGCTTTCTGCCCAGCAAACCCGTTGGGAAGCCAAGGCCGGCGACGATATCAGAATGACCCTGCAACGTTGGGCGGGTAACGCCGGTGTTGCACTGGATTGGCAATCTGACCGCGGTGGTCAAGTTGTCAGCGATATTTCCATTACGGGAACATTCGAAGATGCGGTTCAGGTCTTGATGGCCCAAAATGCCGCCGTTATGGGATTGGAGGCCAATATGATGGGCGCGGGGACACAGCCTGCCGCTTATTCCTCATACGGACAGCCGCAGCAATTGATGCCGCCGCAACAACCGATGATGGGGGCAACGGTCAATCGTCATGATATGAATGCCGCCGGTATCGGCAGTGGCCGATGGAATGCCCCCGCCGGCAGCAGCCTGCAACAAGTATTGGCGATTTGGTCAAGACAGGCTGGCGTCGAGCTGATCTGGGAATCAAATGAAGGTTTCGCCGTCAAAGCACCTGTCAGCATGAACGGCAGCTATGAGGACGCCCTGCAAAAACTTCTGAACCAATATGTCAGCGACTCAGTGCGCCCTGCCGCGCAGCTGAATAATGACCCTGTCAGCGGCCGACGGGTTCTGTTGGTACAATCAACCCGTATTTAGGGCGTTTCGGCGAATAAAACACGCGTAAAACAGCGAATTTTCTTAAATCGCGCTTTGCTTTCGGAATCAGGGCATGTAAAGTCTATGGGTTATGTTTTTACGCTTTTTCATTAATACTCATCAGAACTAATTACCACGATGTCCAAACGCCTTGTTATTGTCTCAACGCTGGCACTTAACTCCGCCCTTCTGATGGGAAGCGTGTCTTCAGGCGCTTTGGCACAGGAAAAGGCGATTACGGCGCTGGCGCCGCAAAGCGGATGGGCGGTTGCTCGTATCGACGGCAATGCCAATACCAATGATAGTTACTGCGCCCTGTCACGCCCCTATGAGCAAGGGATGATTCTGACGCTTGGGCGTAACTCAACCGAAGAATATTCTCTCGCGATTGATTTTCAATCGGCCAAGTTGAATCCTGAAAAAGCCTATAGCGTGACACTGCAACCCGGCCCGTCGCAAATCCGTGCTTATGAGATGATGCCTGCTTCTCAACGGGCGATGGTGATCCGCCTTGGCTATGATGACAGTTTCTTCCGCGCGCTGGATCAATCCAATTTGTTGAAAGCCGAAATTGACGGCACAAACTACCAATTCAAAATGGATGATTTCAAAGCCGGTGAAGCGGATTTGAATAACTGTCTGGCAGAATTAAAAGGGAAACCGAAAACAAAAGTCGCCTCAAATTTCAGCGCCGAAAAAGTTGATAATCCGCCGCCGATGAAGACGAAAGAAGTTGAGCAGCCGAAAATGGCCGAGCGGATCAAGGAAGCGACTAAGCCTGCTGAAAAAGTTGCCGATGCCAAGCCTTCCGAACCTGTCAAAGTAGCGGAAGCAAAAACGGCTGCGCCGGCCAAACCGATTGTGATTGAAAAAATGGCGGAAGAACCAAAAGCGCTTGTCGCCAAGCCGCCCGTGGATGTTGCACCGGAACCTGCCAAGGCCGAAGCGCCGAAAGTTGCTGAAAAAATTGCTGAAAAAGCTGCGCCGAAAACCGAGATATCAAAACCCGTTGAATTAAAACCTCAGCCGCGCAGACAAATTGAAATTACGCGTGTTGAGTCAAAGCAGGTTGTTCCTGAGATGCCGAAAGCCGATACATTGGCGGCGCCAAAAGCGGAAAAAACTGTTTCAAAATCTGTTGAGATCAAAAAAGAACAACCTGTGGTCATGAGCAACAACGACGCATTGTTGCTAAAATCACTTGTCAGTAAACAAGTAAATGTAAAACCGTCTACGCCGCCGCAAGTTGTCGGCCAGACAGCGCTGCAAAAACAACAGCGTGAAGCATTGGATCAGTTAAAGGCGGATAACGAAAGACTGAACAAAGCCTTACAGGCAGAGATGAATAAACCGGCGGGGCCCGATCGCAGCAAAGAAGTCGCCGCTTTGCAAAAACAGATCAACGACTTGCAGACACAATTGCAAAAAGAGCAAAATACTCCTGATCCCGTTGATCAGAAATTACAGGCTGATGTCGAAAAGCTGAAGGCCGAAAACGAACAATTGAAACTGGCCATGCAGGCGCAGGAAAAAGCCCGCGAAGAGGCCAGAATAGAAGCTGAAAAAGCGCAGCAGGCTCTGGCTCAGCAAGAACTGGCCAGAAAAGCTGAAGAACAAAAAATGGCACAGGCTGTCGCTGAAAAAGCAGCGCAGGAAGTCTCCCAGCCTGAAGAGAAAATTGTATCTGTCGATCCTGATGTGATGAAAGAGTTGAATAATCTGAAACAGGAAAACAGCAGATTATCCGCCGCACTTCAGGGGCAGGAACAAAAGCTTTCATCCTTTGATGCCAAATCTCCTCAGGCGGTAAAAGAGCTAGAAGATATCAAGGCGCAACTGCGCGAATTACAGGCAGAAAACCAGAAGCTTTATGATTTATCGCGTAAAAATCGCGGCATGGTTGATACGGCCGTGGCAGAAACCAGCAATCAAGCGCTGAAGAAAATGCGCGAGTATGAAAAGAAACTCGAAGCGGCGCAAAATGATAATCTGGCCCTGTCCAAAGAGATTGAAGAACTGCGCCGTATGCAGGAAGACGGGCGCTTGGCGTCTGTGTCAGGCGATTGGGATTTGGAACAGGCGACAAAACGCTATAATGAAGCGGAACGCGAAATTAAACGCTTGGGATTGTTGTTGGAACAACAACGCATGGCACATCGTCAGGAAAAAGCAGAACTGGAAGATATGCTGTTTGACCCTGCCGTGACGGATCAGGAGCAACGTCGCCGTTTGGCCGAATTGGAATTACAATTATCCGAGGCAGAACGTGAACTGAAAGCCAGTGGCCGTCAAATGCCTCAGCGTCCTGTTGTCCCTGTTTCCCCTATGGATGAGCGGGTAACATTGGGAAGCAGCATGACACCTGACCCTGTTGTTTCACAGCAACGGGAAAACCTTGAGATACAGCGCCTGAACAACAAGATCGCGCGACAGAACCAACAATTGCAGGCCTATAACAGCGCCAGACAATCTGAAAGAATGGCCGCTGTGCCGCAGCCTGCCGTATCGGCACAACCGTTGCCGCGTCAAGCGCCGAAAGCACAACAGCCCGCACCGCGTGCGCCGCAACCAGCCACGGCCACACCGCCGCAGGCAAGACAGCAACCGGCCCCACAGCCCCAACCACAACGTCAGCCACAACCTGTTGCGGCGCCTAAAGCCGTGGCCTCCACAAGTTTTGATCAGGGGCAGTTACAATCACTGCTGAACAGCTCCGGCGTATCATTGTCAGGAAAAGTGGTGAAACAGTCCGAAGGACAATATCGCTGGAATTCAGGTAATCTTGTCGGGCAGGCCCAAATCATCCCTGCCGCGCAAGGCGGCAGTATCGACCAATTCGCGCAAAACTATATCGCGCAGGCCAAGCGCGCCTGTGGCGGTGATTTTGCGTCCTTACCGTCAACAGCGGCGGCAGGGCAGGGACGCGACTTTGAAATTGCCTGTCTCAGCCCGTCACGCAGTACGTCATCCTCGGTCATCTTTACGCAAAAAGGAAATGATTTGATTGCCATTTCCCAT
>DAOPJS010000013.1:0-11726 GCA_035399785.1 Alphaproteobacteria bacterium | reverse complement strand
TGCAGGAAGTGCCTGATGATAATGACGACGAACAAATGGATGAAAATGCCCTGCGTATGAATGCAGAGCTTTTGCAAAATGTTCTTCAGGACTTCAACGTTCAGGGAGAAATCGTCAGCATTCATCCGGGGCCTGTTGTTACGCTTTACGAACTGGAGCCTGCGCCCGGTACAAAATCATCCCGCGTCATCGGTTTGGCCGATGATATCGCCCGTTCCATGTCCGCCATTTCCGTGCGCGCCGCTGTGGTACCCGGACGCAATGTTATTGGTATCGAAATCCCGAACAAGGTGCGCCAAACCGTTTACATGCGTGAGATGCTGACCACCAAGGAATATGATAAGACACAGGCCAAACTTCCCTTAGTCCTCGGGAAGGATATCGGCGGCCGACCGATTATTGCCGATCTGGCACGTATGCCGCATTTGTTGGTTGCAGGAACAACAGGATCGGGTAAATCCGTAGCGGTCAACACAATGATTTTATCCCTGCTGTATCAATTGCCGCCCGAGAAATGCCGCTTCATCATGATTGATCCGAAAATGCTGGAGCTGTCTGTCTATGATGATATTCCGCATTTGCTCTCTCCCGTTGTGACCGAACCGGGTAAAGCCGTCGTCGCGTTAAAATGGCTGGTCTCCGAAATGGAAGAACGCTACCGCGCGATGTCCAAGCTCGGTGTGCGGAATATTGACGGCTACAATGCCCGCCTTGCCGAAGCACGTAAAAAAGGCGAAGCCTTGATGCGCAAAGTCCAGACAGGTTTTGATACGACAACAGGCAAACCCGTCTATGAAGAACAGCCGCTTGATCTGACGGATCTTCCCTATATTGTTGTCATCGTCGATGAGTTTGCCGATTTGATGCTGGTGGCAGGAAAAGATGTCGAAGCGGCCATTCAGCGTTTGGCGCAGATGGCGCGGGCGGCCGGTATTCATATCATCATGGCGACGCAGCGCCCATCCGTCGATGTTATTACAGGCGTTATCAAAGCCAACTTCCCGACACGTATCTCTTTCGCCGTAACCTCAAAAATCGACTCCCGCACCATTTTGGGTGAAGGCGGTGCGGAACAATTGCTCGGTATGGGTGACATGCTTTATATGGCCGCAGGCGGACAGATTACACGCGTGCACGGACCGTTTTCTTCGGATGCCGATGTTGAAAACGTCGTGAACTTCCTTAAAACACAGGCCGAGCCTTCCTATCTGGAAGAAATTACCGAAGGCGGCGGCGACTTCACAGGTGAAGGGCTTGGCGGCCTTTATGGTGAGGGCGATGACAAAGTGGATGAGCTTTATGATCAGGCCGTGGCCCTTGTGGCGCGCGAGCGAAAAGCCTCTACCAGTTTTGTTCAGCGTTACCTGCAAATCGGCTACAACCGCGCCGCGCGTATTATCGAAGAGATGGAACGTCAAGGCGTTATCGGTCCGGCCAACCATGTCGGCAAGCGTGAAGTATTGGTGAGTGATCTGTCCGAAGCAGGATAATTTTATCAGGGATATTTACCATGCATATTGTCGGAATTGGTCTGGCAAATATCGATCTTGTCGCCCATGTCACGGATGATTTTTTGACCAAACATAAAGTCGTCAAAGGACAAGCTGTCAAATTCAAAAATGAAAAATTTTTGCAACTGCGCAGCGAACTCAATGATATCCATATCGAAGCGGGCGGATGCGTCGGCAATACGCTTTGCGGTATCGGCGGAAAACACAAAAAAACATTTTTCGGCAAAATCGGTAATGACGATTACGCCAAACTATACCGCGAGAGTTTTAAAAAATACGGTGTTATCTATCCCGTACAAAACGGTGAAGTTGATTCATCTCAATGCGCGGTTCTGATTACCCCTGATGGGGAGCGCAGCTTTGCCTATATTCACGGCGCCAGTTGGACTCTGGCCCCCGATGATATTTATTTCGATTCCATTGATCATTCCGATCTTATCTATACCGAAATTTATGCGATGGCTTTTGGTATGCAGACAGGGCTGTGGCCCGCACTGACAAATCATTTGCGCCACGCCCGCGTTCCGATGGCAATGAAAGTTGTCGATAAAGAATATATGGATTTATACCGCACTGCCCTATTCGGTCTGGCCGAAGAAGAAGTGCTCACACTTCTGGTCGGCAACAAAGACAATATTTGTGGATTGGCACGCAGACCAACCATTGATGAAGCATTTGATGTTTTATCAAAATGGAAATGCGGTGTACTGCTGACCGATGGGGCCGGCGGCGCCTATTACGGTATTGATGGAGAGCGCTATCACCATAAAGTTGACATCATCGAAACGCCCGTCAATACATCCGGCGCCGGCGATCAATTCGTTGCCGGATTTATTGAAAAATGGATGGAAGGAAAATCCGTCGATCAATGTATGAAAACGGCAGAGGAAAAAGCACGCGCCGTTTTAATGATTGATTCCCCTAGGCCGTAAAGCCTAACGGGCAATCAATACGCTTTACCTCAAACGTCACTTCTTCATCAGATCCGCTTAAGCCCACAGACATGGTGATGCTTTGCCCTTTGGCAAGGGGTGCATTGGACATTTCGTGAAAAATACAGCCGATGACTTCCTGCCTGTTCAGAGCTTTGGTTGCAGGTTGGCGCTTATCCCCTTCTGCGGTTGTGATTTCAAAACACAGGGATCGATCAAGCCCGAAAGACAAAACGGTCGGTTTTCCATGGGCAACGTTAAAATCGTAACCCAGATCCATACCGCCGACGACAATGTTATATTTATTTTCCATAGCGCTTTATATAATTATGTCATTATATAAAAGCAAGGATAAAATCCCTTAAAATGACCGAAAATCTGCCTTTCTTTCGCCCGCATTTTCTCTTATCACTTAAGAATGACAAAGTTTTTGAAGATTTTAGGCCTAGGCCTGCTTTTTTTAGGTTTTTTACCCGCTCACAGCGCAAAAGCACAAACCGCCGCGCGGGATATCCAGCGGGCGGAGGATTATCTGCGCGGCCTGGGCACGCTCAAAGCGGATTTTATCCAAAAAGCCTATAACGGCCAGCGCTTGACGGGGACATTCTATCTCGACCGTCCGGGCAAATTACGGTTCGAGTATGACAATATCGACGATTTTATCGTCGCCGACGGCCTGTTTATCTATTTTTATGACGGTGAATTGAAAGAACAAACCAATGCCCCTATCGGCCAGACACTGGCGGATTTTCTGCTGCGCGATAACATCTCCTTGCGTGATGATGTCACGGTTAAACAAATATCGCGTGAAGATCAATTTCTGACCATGACGATTGTCGAAACCAGCGATCCTACGGCGGGATCGGTAAAATTATTCTTTACCGAAACACCCTTTGCCCTGAATAAATGGGAAGTGACCGATGCCGCGGGAATAACGACGGAGATCATGCTGAGAAACATCCAGCGCGATATTGATTTACCCGCAAGTTTATTCGCCTATTTCAATCCGGATAAAGACAAACAACGTTATAACAATTAATCTGGGCAATCATGATTGACGGCCCATTGGATTTATTGATCAAGCAATTATCGTCGCTGCCCGGATTGGGGCGACGATCAGCCAAGCGTATTGCGCTACACCTCTTAACACATAAAGACACACAGATGTTGCCGCTGGCAAAAAACCTCAGCCATACGGCAGAGATTATCCAGACCTGCGACTCCTGCGGCAATCTGGATGAGGGGGAAATTTGCCGTATCTGCCGCGACCCTAAACGCGACCGCGAAACCATCTGTGTGGTCGCCAGTGTCGCCGATTTATGGGCGGTCGAGCGCACACGTTCTTACCGCGGTATTTACCATGTTCTGGGCGGCGTGTTGTCAGCGCTGGACGGTGTCGGCCCCAAGGATTTAGCCATTGAGAGCCTTGTCAGCAATGTCGCGGAAAATAATTGCAAGGAAGTGATTCTCGCCCTCAGCGCCACGGTCGACGGACAATCCACCGCGCATTACATTACCGATTTGCTGAACAAACCCGATATCAAAATCACCCGATTGGCGCATGGGATGCCCGTCGGCGGCGAGCTGGATTATCTGGATGACGGCACGATCAGCACGGCGTTAAAAGCGCGCGCGAATTTATAAAATTACAAAAACAAAAAGTGAAATGCAGGCCTACATCATATAGGCCTACAATTTTGTTAAACGGTTTATTTTAAAAAGAAATAAGTAGGCCAGGCCTGGTTTTATATCTTTTTATTCTTCCTTATTCCTTCTCGGAAATATAAAGGACCCCGTCTTCTTCCGCACTGATAGCGGCGATATAGGCATTATGGGGGCCTTTGCCCGCCCCGCCCGACAGGGCGATATCATAATAGACCCCTGCGGGAAAATAATGGTCGGCGGTTGTCGCATCGACAGTGTCATCACCAAAGCGGATAAACACAGGAACGCTCGCATACAGGCTGACCACTTTGGTATCGGTATCAAAAGCCACGCTATTGCGCACGGATGATGCGCCGACAGATAAGGCATGAGCCGCATTATCACGCAGGCGCAAAGCGGGAATGATATTATTGTCGGCATCTTTGGGTAGTAATGTTGTCATGAAATTTCCTTTCGGTTTAAAAAACAAAAAACCGCTGATTAACTTAATCAGCGGCGCGAGTTACTTTTCGTAAACTATGCGTGCAAGACGCATTACGGGTCTTTGTAGTCCTTAAAATGTTCTATTTTTGTTCTTTTGTCAAGATTTGATTGGTTTTTCAGCGATTATGTCCCGCCGAGCCCCAGCAAAGTGCCGACAATGTCAGGCCGATAATCATGACCCCCTTGATCAGCGGGACGGAAATCCAGAAGGAATCCAGAATAACCAGAAAGATCAGGCATAAGATGCCGATAACCGGTTTAAAGAATGTCCTGCGATTATCGAACAATAGTTTAAACATCAACCAAAATGCCGGAAGATAAAGCAGATAAACGCCATAAGCCCCCGCCATCCCCAATTCGGTAAAGCGGTTGATAAGCCCCGTACCGGAACTTGCCATCATTTCAGGCGCCAGATTCCGCATCACATCGCTTTGTCCCAGACCACCGCCCTTCAGCACGCTCAAATCCGGCCAGAGAGGATTTTCCGCCGCCGCCGTAAAGACCAAGGTAAAGAGCGCCGCCGTCATAAAAACGGGCAGAAGGCTGTACATCGCCCAGTCAATATTGGTGCGGCTTTGGGAAAAGCTCAGCGCGCTGAAGACAATAATGCCGATAAGCCCGTAATAAGACAGGGATTTCATCACGACAAACGGGTCCATGTAATTATGGACAGGGATGTCCAGAACGACTTCCTGTTTTAATTGCAGGGTTTTAATCAGGGAAATTTCCGTCGGGAAATAGCTGCAAAACACAGCAAAAATAACAAAGATCAACGCCCCCATCATCCAGAAAACCGCATCGGGTTGTCCCAGACGTTTAATTGTCAGTTCCATTCTTTCTTCCTGTTGACGGGCAAGCCCGAAGAGGATTTGGGATGGCAGGCTGATGATTTTTGGAAAATCACGATATTGATGGGATGTCAGATGAACCAGACGCAGAAAACCGAACACACCCCAGAAAATTCCGAGCAAACCGAGAGTCGAGCTTGATTCCCTAAAGGCGATCACTGCCGCCGTGACAATCACAAAAAAGAGAAAAATGAGAAAACTTCTTCTTTCATCATGTGTCACTACAGACATAATTCATCACCGCGTTGTTGTTTGCATATCCAAAGTATCAGAAAGCGCCAAATCGCGTGCGGGTAACAAAGTACGCATCGCCATCATGGCGGGCAATTCCTGTGCGCCCAGATCAACGGCAATATCGCGTGCCTTCATTGCAAGGTCAATTTGATCGAGCTTTGCCAGTATAACAGATAAATTGCCCCATAAGCTTGCGTCATATTTATTATGTCCGAGTGCCTGACGCACCAGATTATGGGATTGTTTCAGCAAATAGGTCTGCGCGGATGGCTGCAGGACTTCAGTTTCGGCCTTGTCCTGATATTGTTGTGCCATTGCCATATAAATTTCGGCCTTGTCCTGCGGAGATTTCAGCAAACACAGCGCCATCCCCAAGACAAGACAAAATATATTCAAAGCAGCAAAGGCAAAAAAGACGAATCCCTTATGCGCTTGACGCCGATTCCTCTGGCGTTGTGACATCCTGTAACTTCCTCAAAACGAGTAAGATTGTTAATCCGTGTAATATTGCTTATAGCGGCTGTAATAATAAACAGCGTCACCGTAGCCATATTTTGAATGTCGTCTGATATCAACATTCGTTAAAACAAAGGCTAACGTATCATACCCGAAATCTGCAAACTGTTTTACACCGGCATTCACAACTTCTCTGGGGGTATCATCCCATGAGACGGCAAATAATGTCTGATCGGATTGTGAGGCAAGCAAACGGGCATCGGAAACGGCCAAACAGGCAGGGGTATCGAGAATCACCAGATCATATGTTTCCCGCAGTGAATTGATCAGGTTTTTCATGCGCGGCTTGCTGAGCAGATCCAGCGCATTATTAGGAACAGAGCGGGCATAAATAATATGGGCGCCCGAGGCAGGATCACGGGCGACGGTTTCTTCCAAAGTGGCGCGCCCCGTCAGATATTCAACCAATGTATTTTGCGGTTCTTTGCCGAAAGCCTGATTAAGGCGCGGACGGCGCAAATCACAATCAATGACAATAACCTTCTCCCCCGATTTGGCGGCAAGGCGAGCCATCCATGAAGACAAAGTTGTTTTACCTTCATTGGGCAGGGATGAGGTAACGGTAATAACCTTTGATGGTTTTTGCGGATCTTTGGAGCGCAATTTCAAAACCATGCGCAGCGTCCTGATCGCTTCGGCCACATTGGAGGCAGGCTTGCCGAGAATATAATCACCGATCGGTTTTTTCTTATCGAGCTTTTCCGCCAGCGGCACAACGCCAAAACACGGATAGCCCGTTTCATTTTCCAGCTGTAGCGAGGTCTTATAGGCATTATCGAGTTTTTCCAGAAGCAGCGCCAGCGCAATACCGACAAAGAAAGACGCCGCCAAAGCCAGACTGAGGAAGAGCGGTTTGTTCGGGTAGGACGGCGTGCGCGGAATTGTGGCGTAGGAAATCACGCGGGCTTCGGGTTCTTGCAATTTTTCCCGCTCATCAGAGCGTTTATAGGTTGTCAGGAAGGTATCGTATATAACCTGATTGGATTCAGATTCCCGCGTTAATTCACGCAGGCGGATATTGGCTTGATTTTCCGTCAAGCGTACCCCTTCAACATCATCGAGAGAATGTTCCAGTTCATCAATGCGGGATTGGGCAACGCGTAAATCCGCCTCGATCCCTTTGGCCACACGGCGCAGTTCCTGACGCATCTGATCACGGATATCATCCAGCTCTTCGCGGGCATTAATCATCAAGGGATGTTTGTCGCCGTAACGCGATGACATCTCGGCAATTTTATTCAACACGTCCGCTTCCTTGATTTTTAAATTCTGCAGGATGCGGGAATTTTGTGCTTCATCGGTTGCTTCGATTTTTTCGGGATGATTGATCCAGTCATTGATCTGGCGCAGACGTGCCTGTGCCTCGGCATATTTTGATTTCGCCAGAACGATTTGCGAGTTTAATTCAGAAAGTTGCTGCGCGGTGACTTCGGCGCGCGCGCCGCTGACCAAATTATGGTCTGTTCTGAATTGTTCGACCGCCTTTTCAGAATCGCGCACCTGTTCACGCAGACTTTCAAGACGCTCATCCAGCCATTCAGACAGTTTTTGCGCGGCTTTGAATTTCTGATCCAATCGTTGGTCGATATAAGTATCGACGATAGTGTTGGCAATCAACGCCGATTTGGCAGCATCTTCAGAGGTAAATTCAACCTGCAAAACAAAGGAGCCGGGAATCGGGCGCGCATAAATATTTTTTAAGAAACGATCCACCACCATACCGACATCACGGTCGGCTACCTCGGGCGGGACGCCTTGCATCTCATCTTTATAGACGGAAAAACTTTTGAAGAGTTTTGTTTCAGGCGGGGGCACATCTTTCTTACTGAAGATATCTTTTAGCTGACCCGATTTTTGAGTTTGTAACTTCGGATTAAATTCCGGATCATTCATCAAATCCAGCCGTTCAATAACCTGACGCGCCAGCATGCGGGATTTCAGGACTTCCGCTTCGCCCAAGATCAAGGTTGTATCAATGCGCATATTGGAAATCAGGGCGCGCAGTTCGGGCCCCGGATCGGTACGGTTTTCAACCATCACCAGCGCCTTGGAGGTATAGCTTGGCTGTACCGAGTTCACAAAATAATAAACCGCACCTGTTGTGATCAGCATGATAAAGATAATCAAAATTTTACGACGCCAGAGAATGAGCAGGAAATTACGCAGGTCAATTTCCAGATCCTGCATCTGCCCGTCATCTTTTTTCGCGCGCGGAGATTCTTTTTTCGGCGTATTTTCTGTCTGTGCGTGTTCAAGATTTGTCATGGATTTTTTTCGGTTAGAAGAACCGCTCCCTGACATAGATAATATCCCCTGCCTGCACCGCATCATCGGGTGACATCTCCATCGGGTCGGAGGTATCGGTCTGTCCGCGGATCACATCAATTTCTTTTTGATTGGCGCGATAGGTAAAGCCGCCGCTGATGGCCACGGCCTGCAAAATATTCATCCCGTTCACATAGTTGTAACTTCCGGGGCGGCGTACCTCACCCATAATATAAAAGGGGCGGCTTTCCTGCACCTCGATCGAGACACTGGGGTCTTTCAGATAACCATCGCGCAGTTTTTGTTCAATGGCGTGCTCGGCCTGACGCAAACTTAGCTGACCGATCATCACGGTGCCGATAAGCGGCATGGAAACCGCGCCGTCGCCGCCGATTTTATAATCCCCTGATAAATCCTTTTCACCAAAGACAGTAATTTTCACCTTATCGTCACTGCCCAGAATATATTCCCCGTCTGACGCGGCAATCGGCGTCATATCGACAGGCAGCGCAGGTTCCATTTTTTCCAGCACGATGGTTTCCGGCGTTTCCTGCGGCCGCGGCATATAAATGGTCGGCGGTTTTTCTTCAACCTGTAATTCCACCGGAGGCTCTTGCGGCAGTACAACTTCCGTTATTATTTCTTCGGGCTGTGCCGATGGTGCCTCGGCAGGGGTAATCACCACAGGCGTTTGCGGGGCATCAACAATAATTTCTTCTACATCGTCCACGACAACGACAGGCGGCGGATCATAAACCGGAACGGTGATCGGGTCGGGAATGGGCGCAGGTTCTTCGCCTTCGGTCCGGTTTACGTTGATGTCCTGATTGGTATAGCTTTTTACCCGTTTGGAATGGGTCAGCTTTTTTATCGGCATATTAAGGAATGATGTCAGACCGCCATCTGCCCGCGCCGTTTGAATATGACAAAAACTGCCCGCTGCCAAAAACAGCGCCAGAATCGCAAAGGCCAGAATTTTCTTTTTCAATGTCATAAGACAGCACAGATAAAAATATTTGGTGGGTAGCGGCAGGCAGAAAAACCGATACAAAGACAAGCCCCCGACGAATCATCAGGAACCTGTTTAATAATAAAGGATTTTTGCCCTATAGGACAATGGTTTATGGATTAAAAACGGGTGTGGAGACGAACCATGAACTGGTGACGATCGTAGTCAAGACCGAGAGCCGAACTGTCACGTGAAATAAAGTCATAGTCACCCGATACGGAAAAACGCGGGCTGATCATATAACGCAGCCCTGTTCCCGCGGAAAAGACGTCGTCTTCACGGTTTCCTGCCTGAAAATCGAGATAGGAATAATTCAAATAGGCGTTATAGAATAAATTATGTAAAAATTCATAATCCAATCCCAAGCGCCCCTGCGTCAGCACCAAGCCCTGAAGCAATTGGTTATCTTCCTTGATGGAGCGTTCCAGACCCAGATTCAATGTCGCTTTCTTGGTCACGTTCCAGTTAATGTTTGTGGCCACGCGCGATGTCTTGATATCTTCCAGCGCATTGTCGTCATAATTACGTTCCCCATAGCCCAGCGCGATGGTGCCTTCGATGATACCCTTATAGGCAAGTTTCCATCCTGCCAAAACGCCCATATTATTGCTGTCACGCTTCGGCCCGTTAAAGCCGCCGCCTTGAAAACTCCGCCGATCATATTTGATGTTTCCTAAATTGAAGGAAATGAAAGGCGTATGATTGGGAAGGATGTCGTAGGACGCGCCGATTTCTATATCATTAAACGTGCGGTCGCCATCTTCCCTGACCACTGTTTGCCCTGCCCTGTTGGTACCGTTTTCAAATTCGATACCGCCATGGCGACCGACCAGAGAGAGGCTGAGGCGGTTAGGATTATAGGTAATACCAAAGGCGGCGCCGAAGCTGTCAAAGGCGATAGGCTTTTTGGAAAAATTGGCCGAAAAATTCTGTCCGCGTTTTTCATGTCCCGAATTATAGGTCAGCTCGAACGGGAGAGTGATATCGTGGCGTGCCTCCAGCGTGCCGCCGAATTTGGTATTGAAATTGAAAACATCCTCGTCAGTGTTGCTCCAGTATTTCTTCATATCGGCGCCGACAGACGCATTGAATTCGTGCCGCCCGACATCCTTATTCACGAAAACAGAAGGTGCCAAAGAAGTAATGGTGTCGGTTTCTTCATTGGTACTGGCCGCATAAATATTGGTGTCGATAATTTGCGAGCTGATCAGCAGCGGCGTGATTTCAAAGCCGCGCCATTGAATGGGTACGGGTTCAAATTCATTGGGCAGACGTTCTGCCACGGGTTTAACCGTTTCCAGACCGCCGAGCGGTTTTTGCGCCTCCAGCAAGATGGGGTCGGCGCCCTGTGCCATGGCCGCCACCGCGCCAAAGCAGCATAGATATACAGAAAATATCCCCAGAAATATGGTATATGCGAAACGCAAAGTGACACCCGGAATGTTAAGTAATTTTTTCTGAAAAGATTATCCAGAAATAAGAATCACCTAAATTATAAGGAGATTTGCGAAAAACAGCCAGAGTCTTATCCACATATTGTGGATAGTTTTTTAATGAATTTTTCTATCCTGCCGGAACGGATACTTTTTTGGATAATTCGTGATAGAAAGGCTGCGCCCCTGTCGGCAAGTGGGTGAGCATAATACGGATTGTGATTTCCTTGCCTTCAGCGGGCAGAAAATCATCAATTTCATCAAAGGTAGCAGCAAAACGGCGGGCGGCGTCCATCGCCTCCGTCAGGTTTTGCGTACGTTGCAGCAAAATAGAATATTCATTCACGCCTGTCTGGCCGATAATATCACTCTGGCGGCGCAGACGCACCATGTGATGGGCCATTTTCGAAACGGAATAATTGGCAACATAAGACCCATCGAGGTTTTTGATATCTTTGTAATTTTCAACGGCAATCGCCAGAACAAAGGCCAGCTCGTTATAGCGCCCGCCACGTTCCATCGCCGATAAACAAAGCTGGTTAAAGGCGGATTTGGAAATTACGCCGCCGGCGCTGGGGAAATCTTCGGACGTATCGCCCAGATTATCAAATAAGTCTTTCAGCCTTTGGGCGTTATCGACCTTTTTATGAATATCGGCCTGATCAAAAGGTTTTTGGACGAAATCGTTACAGCCCATCTGCATAACATCACCTGAATCAATATCTTCGTCGGGAGTCATCAGAATGATATAGGGGTAGCTTTTGGCAGAGCGGCGAATATTCAGCGCCATGGCCCGTGCATCTTTCATCGGTGACGGATCAATGAAAATA
>DAOPJS010000012.1:0-11903 GCA_035399785.1 Alphaproteobacteria bacterium | reverse complement strand
AACATCATCATCCCCATCGACATCAGGATAGAGGCTGTGACCATATCGATAATCAGAAAGGGCAGGAATAACATAAAGCCGATTTCAAAAGCACGCCGTAATTCCGAAATCATGAAAGACGGAATTAAAACCTGAAGGGGAACATCCATAGGCTCTGCATAAGGCCCGCTCTCGCTCAGTTCGGTGAATAATGTCAGATCGGCCTCCCGCACATGATTTAACATGAAGGCCTTGAAAGGTTTTACCCCTTCTTCAAAGGCGGTGACTTCATCGACTTGTTCATTAATAAGCGGCTGCAGGCCTTGCTCATAAGCTTGCTGGAAGGTCGGGGCCATGATGAAGAAGGTCAAAAACAGCGCCAATGAAATCATGACCGTATTGGGCGGCGTTTGCTGGATACCAATAGCAGTCCTTAAAAATGACAGCACCACGATAATCCGTGTGAACGATGTCATCATGATCAGGATGGAGGGCGCCAATGACAAAATTGTCATGATGGCAACAAGCTGGATAACGCGTCCCGTTACCGTGCCGCCGTCGCCGTTACCCATATCAATGGTAATGGCCTGTGCCAAGGCGGGGTGTGTTGTCAGAAGAAAAACCAATGCACCGCAAAGCCCGCTGATGATCAAATTAATGATCATAAATCTTTTCATATTTTTACCGAAGATAGGGGCGGCTTTGTTAGCTGGTCTTGTCATCTTTTGGCTTTTTTATATTGGTTTCAATGACAGTTTCACCCGAAGGGCCCAAAACTACAAGATGCTGTATATCATCGCGCTGGATAATCATGGCCTTACGTCTGGCGTCAAGCGGCAGAATTTCAACAATTTTGAGCCGTTTTTTACTTGGGGATATCATGCCTGATTGCCCCATGCCCAACCGCTTCATCACAAAAGCCAGTCCGCCCATCAGGCATAAAACAAAAACAAGCGCAGCGAAGAATTTCAAATAATCCTGATAATCCATTTATAAATTTCTCTATTTTCCGGCTTTAAGCCCTGATTGAAAATCTTTTAAGGCAATACTGAGTGTTTCCAGCTTGCTGATCATATTTGCCATGACGGGCTGCACTTTGACGGCATCTTGCGGCGGAAGGTTGAGGGCCTGATCACAAAGTTGGCCGACTTCGTCATCCAGATGCGACAGGCTTAAAACCTCACCGCTTTGCAGCTTTGTCTGGGCATCTTCGATGAAAGATGTCAGTTCCTGTAAACGTTGTACGATTAGGTCTGCCTTACTCATCGCCGAATTCTTCGTTTTCCTGTTCTTGCTCCCCGCCGGGATCATTATTATTTTGAGCCTGTTCCTGCATAACATCTTTCAGCACGGCATCAAAAGGATTTGGCTCCCCGTTGGCGCGATATACATAGGATAAAATCTCCGCTACGGCCATAAAGGCTTCAGAGGGGATAGGGCTGTCCAGTTCAATTTTTGCCAGCATTTCCGCCAGATCGGCATCTGATCGCACTTTAATGCCATTTTCATAAGCAATTTGCAGAATTTGCTCGGCAATTTTTCCCCGTCCGGCGGCTGTAATGACGGGAAGGGCGCCTTCATCATCCCCGTCTTTCAGGGCAACGGCGGTCTGACGATCCGATTTTTCCTTTATATTTAAAGGCTTTAGCGGATCGGGATCGTTTTTTCGGTAGCCGTCTTCAAATTCGTCTGCCATTGGCACGCATCCTGCAATTATTCAGGCGTAAGGGTTAATTATTCTTCGTTAGGTTAAAGAAATGGATCTTAAAAATATAGCATTATTCCAGGCCATGGGCGCCAAAATGAACTACTTAAGCACCCGCCAGAGCGTGATTGCCCAGAATATCGCCAATGCGGATACCCCTGAATATCGTCCGCGCGATTTGACGGAGGTGGATTTCGGCGCTGTTTTACAAAATGTAACGGGATCCAAGAAGGTTCGTATGGAAAGAACAGAACCTGGGCATATGTTGCCGGGTGGCAATATTGATGATGCAAAAGAGCGCAAATCCAGATTGATGTACGAGGTAGCCCCTGATGATAACGGCGTCATTATTGAAGAGCAGATGATCAAAGCCTCTCAAACCACGATGGATTACAACCTGATAACCAACTTGATGCGTAAGAATGTCGGTATGATTCAAACCGCATTGGGCCGTCCGAACGGTCAATAAACGGATAAAGGAGACGACATATGACTGATATGTATGATGCCATGACAATATCCGCCTACGGGATGCGCGCCCAAGGGGAGCGCACACGTGTTATTTCCGAAAACATTGCCAACGCGGAAACAACAGGTCTTACCCCTGATGAGGAGCCATATTCCCGTAAGGTTATTACCTTTAAAAATGAAATGGATCGCCAGCATGGTGAAAAACTGGTGAAGGTTGAAGATATCACCGATGACCGCCGTGATGAATTTCCGCTGAAATATATGCCCGATCATCCCGCTGCGGATGCCGATGGCTATGTGAAAATGCCCAATGTTAATATCTTGATTGAATTGAATGATATGCGCGAAGCCCAGAGAAGTTATGAAGCCAATTTGGGGATGATTGAAAATTCACGGACAATGATGTTCCGTACAATTGATCTTCTGCGTTAACCGAATTTTGTGATATACTGACTGTCAGGAGTAGTTGAAATGGTTGATAAAATTGCAAATCCCGCCGCCGCCGCAAATGCCTACGCCCTTACCTCCAAGGGGGCACAGACACCTGGTGTCGCGGCGCCGCAAAAAGAATCATTTGGCGATATTCTGAAAAATGCCGCGATAAGCAGTATAAAAACATTGCGCGCCGGTGAGGCAGCCTCTGCCAGAGCCGTCAGCGGTGAAGCCAGTCTGCCGGAAGTTGTGCAAGCGATTACCGCTTCCGAAGTAACCTTGCAAACCGTTGTGGCCATTCGTGACCGTTTGGTCAGTGCCTATCAGGAAATTATGAGAATGCCTGTATAAGGCGCAGTTTCCGCTTATTTTTAGGTGAATAGCTGCCATGACGTTTATTGTAACGCTGTGATGAAAGCTGTAAGCTGTTCCCTATGAATCAAAATGAACTCATCGATGTTGCCCGCGAAGCCATTATGTTGGTGATGCAAATCAGTCTTCCCGTTATGGCCGTTGGCTTGGTTGTCGGGGTTGCCATTGCGTTGTTGCAGGCGTTGACGCAAATTCAGGAAATTACTCTGGTATTCGTTCCCAAAATTCTGGCGATTTTTCTGGCGATTTTTATCTTATTGCCGAGCTTCGCCGCTGTCATGATCAGTTTCATGGATAAAATCGCCGACCGTATTATCGGTATTGGCTAATTAAATTTTATTTTCAGGTATAGGTTTTAACGCATGGAATCCATTGAAGAATTTTTGGTCAGTGGTGTCTTTGCCTTCCTGCTGATTTTTGTCAGATTGGGGACGGCGATGATGATTATGCCGGCTTTCGGAGATTCCTTTATTCCTACCAATATACGTTTGTTGATTGCGCTGGCGATGTCCTTTGTTTTGATGCCGATCATGCAAAATTATATACCGTCCCCCATACCCGCTTTGCCTGTGGTGTTTTCATTGATTTTGATGGAGTTTGTTATCGGTCTTTTTTTCGGAACAATTGCCCGCGTGCTTATTGCCGCACTGGATACAGCGGGGATGGTTATTTCCATGACCTCGGGTCTGGCAAACGCACAGGTCTTTAATCCGTCAATGGCATCACAGGGCTCTATCACGGGAGCATTTTTATCAATGACGGGGGTCGTTCTTTTATTTGTTACCAATATGCATCATATGTTGATTTACGGTCTGGTTGAAAGTTACCAAATGTTTCCTGTCGGGGGTGTGCCTGATACGGGAAGTATGGCAGAGCTTATGATAAAAGCATTTTCAGCCAGTTTCCTGATTGGTTTTCAAATTGCGGTGCCTTTCGTTGTGGTGGCAATTTTGCTTTATATCGGTATGGGGGTTTTATCCCGCGTGATGCCGCAGGTGCAGGTTTTTATTCTGGCATTACCGGTTCAAATTATGTTGTCAATGCTGACGCTTATGTTGGTTCTTTCATCCGGCATGTTATTTTGGCTGACGCGTTTTGAAGACGGTATGACGTTCTTTTTAACGTCGGGCGGATAAGGGAAAGGAAAACGGTATGAGTGACGGCGAACAGTCCGACGACTCCCAGAAAACCGAAGAACCCACCCCCAAGAAGCTCGAGGAAAGCCGAAAGAAGGGGCAGGTTGCTCTCAGCCGTGAGGTCAATAACTGGGTCATGCTATTGACCGGCACGATTGTCGTTTTGATTATCGGCCCGTCTTCAATGGCCCATCTGAAAAACCATATGCAAAGCTATATCGAAAAGGCGCATTTAATGCCGTCTATTCCGGGCGGGTTTGGTTTTGTTTTGGGGGATAGTTTTTGGTCTGTCTTAGGCATACTGACTTTGCCGCTGGTTATTTTTATGATCGCGGCCTTTCTGGCACCCTTCCTTCAGATAGGGCCGCTTTTTTCAGGTGAAACAATTAAACCTGATATCAGCAAGATTTCACCGATGAAGGGGTTTCAGCGTCTGTTTTCCATGCGCTCCATCATGGAATTTATTAAAGGTCTTGTGAAAATCGGTGTTATTGGCGCTGTCGGGGTTATTCTTCTCAGACCTTTTTACGGCGAAGTGGATCACATGGTCGGTCTTCCTATTCCGATGATGCTGGATGAATTGCAATCACTGGTCTTGCGGTTAATGACGGGAATACTGGTGGTGTTGCTTGTTGTGGCGGTAATTGATCTGGTTTACCAGCGTTACGAGCATTACAAGAAAATGCGCATGACCAAACAGGAGTTGAAGGATGAGTATAAGCAAACGGAAGGGGATCCGCATGTAAGGGCGAAATTGCGACAACTGCGTCAGGAAAAAGCGCGCGCCCGTATGATGCAGGCGGTTCCCAAAGCCGATGTTGTTATCACAAACCCGACCCACTATTCACTGGCGTTGCAATACGATCCTGACACGATGGACGCACCTGTCTTGCTGGCCAAAGGGGTTGATGATGTGGCCATGCGTATTCGTGAAGTGGCGAAGGAGCATGATATTCCTCTCTATGAAAACAAACCTTTAGCCCGCGCCCTTTACGATACAGTTGAGATAGACCAGATGATCCCGCCGGAACATTACCGCGCCGTGGCGGAAGTGATCTCTTACGTCTTCCAATTAAAGGGAAAACTCAAGCCCAAAACGTCATAGGGCTAGGCATACTGAAGGAATCTATGGCATTCTGTAGCCGATATGCCGCTTGATCATGCAGAATTTATTGAACGTCAGCAGAAGCTGGATCAGAAAGGTCAACAGAAGCTTAATCCGCATCTGAAAAACCTGATGATCTCAGGTGGCTTTACCGTGTCTTATATCGGCGGATGTATTGCATTAGCCGTTATTTTAGAAATTGATAAAACTACAGCCGTTCTTGCAGGGTTATTGTTTGTCATTACCAGTATTCTGGCTTTCTGGGCGCAGCGCTATTTTCATTCTCTGAAATTGCAGGAAAAAGAACGCAGGCTTATTCGGGAAGTACTGGAAGGCAGCCGCGGTGCACGACTTATTACTGATAGCGCGGATAACGCCATTTATTTTAACCAGCGTTTTGAAGCGCTTTGTCAGGAGTTCGGGGAGCCGACGCTGGAAAACCTGGCGCAGCTATTCATGCAAAATGCTGATGCCTATAATTTGTTCGAAAAACTTTCGGAGCAGGCGCGCCGCGGATTAACCGATTCTATGGAATTACGTTCCGGCGAAGGGGCGCAGGAGCGATGGTTCTTACTGACGGCGCAACCTGTCGCCGGATGGGCGGGATATGTCCATTGGCGCGTTGATGATATTAGTAAACAACGCGAGCTTGATCGTTCGGTAAGGGAAGAGCGGGAAAAGTTAATCGACTTTACGGATAACGCCCCTGTCGGGTTCTTTTCCGTGGATGAAACAGGGCGGTTTATCTTTGTGAATGCAACGCTGGCGCGTTGGCTTGGGAATGATATTCAAAGCCTGTTGAGTACGGGTTATTTGCATACATATCTTGAAAAACCGCCTATCGCGGCAGCGCCTTATGACGTGATCGAAAAGGGCGGGGCGCGTCAGGTTGCCGAAGTCACAATGAAAGGCCCCGGTGGTAAAACATTCCTTGCCAGCGTCAATCAGGCCGTTGTACGCGAAGGAGAGGGGCGCGTCAGAACAAGGGGGGTTGTCCATGACCTGACGTCCGAGCGTGAAATGCGTCAGGCACTTCAGGCTTCTGAAGACCGTTTCCAAAGATTTTTTGATGAGGCGCCTTTAGGCGTTGTGCTGGTAGCGCCCGATGGCAAGGTCGGGGATTGTAATGCCGCCTTTGCCGGGCTTCTTGGCAGCGATGTTGAAAAAATCGAAGGTGTTAACCTGAAAGATTTGATTTCTGAAGAACACCGCGATGATGTTTTAAAAGCGGTGAGCAAAATCGAACAGGGGCGCCGCTTAAGTGTGCCGATGGAAATTGTTCTCCTCGGCAAAGACGACAAAAGAGTTACGGTGCAGATGCACGCGAGACGATTTAAGCAAAGTGACAATATTGTTCTTCACTTTATTGATCTGACCGAACAAAAAACACTGGAGATGCAGTTTGTCCAGTCCCAGAAAATGCAGGCGATCGGGCAGTTGGCCGGCGGGGTGGCGCACGACTTTAATAACCTGCTGACGGCGATTATCGGTTTTTGTGATTTGTTGTTATTACGGCATAAGCCGGGAGATCCGTCTTTCGGCGATATTATGCAGATTAAGCAAAATTCAAACCGTGCGGCGAATTTGGTGCGTCAGCTTTTGGCGTTTTCCCGTCAGCAGACATTGCGCCCGAAAATTCATGATATGACCGATATTCTGACCGAGGTGTCACATCTTCTGCGCCGTTTGATCGGGGCGAATATTGATTTGGAATTGATGCATGGATCTAATCTGGGGCTGGTGAAGGTCGATTTGGGGCAGATGGAACAGGTTTTGATCAATCTTGCCGTCAATGCCCGCGACGCCATGGAAAACGGCGGTCAATTAACAATTACGACGGATAATTTTGAAAATGATAAACCGATTATGCGCGGTGATGATGAGATGCCGGCAGGGCATTGGGTATCGATTGCCGTTGAGGATACAGGCTGTGGTATCTCAAAAGAAAATCTCTCCCGTATTATCGAACCGTTCTTCACAACCAAGGATGTCGGGCAGGGAACCGGCTTGGGGCTTGCGACGGTTTACGGGATTATCCGGCAGACAGGCGGCTTTTTGGATATAGAAAGTGAAGTGGGTAAAGGAACAACCTTTACTATTTATCTGCCGCGCATGTCCGATGAAGAACTGAGCGGTGAGGCCGAGAAAGATAATAAAGACGGCGAAGAACCAACAGGTGATTTGACGGGGACGGCGCGTATTCTTCTGGTTGAAGATGAAGATGCCGTGCGCACATTCAGCACCCGCGCCCTGATGAACAAGGGCTATGAAGTTTTGGCGGCCGAGAATGGGCAGGCGGCATTACAACTCATGTCATCGCAAGAGAACAAACAAATCGATCTTCTGATCACTGATGTGATGATGCCGGATATGGATGGCCCTACTTTGGTGCAGCGCATGCGTCAGGACAGCCCTGAGTTACGAATCATTTTTATCTCCGGCTATACCGAGGATAAATTGAAAGACCATATGGGCAAGGGTATATCCTTCCTACCCAAGCCTTTTACGCTGAAACAGCTTGCCGCAAAGGTTAAAGAAGCGCTGGACGCCTAGGCTTTTCAACAAATTCACAAAAAATGTTCTGATTTTGTTCTTTTTTATTTACAATGAGAACAAATAGGGTACAGTAGAGTCATTATCACTTGTGAGTAATCACATAGCCTTTATTGAACAGCTTTAACCCCTATGCGAAAAAGGAAGGAAATCACATGTCTGTCACCCCTATGAGAAAAGATGAAGCAATGCATAAGAATGCCGATGAAAAACACAAAGCCCTAGATGCCGCTTTGCAACAGATTGAGCGTGCGTTCGGTAAAGGCTCTGTCATGAAATTATCCGCCGATCATAACCCGATGGAGGTAGAATCAATCTCTACGGGATCTTTGGGATTGGATATCGGTTTAGGTATCGGCGGCGTGCCGCGTGGGCGTATTGTTGAAATCTACGGTCCTGAAAGTTCCGGTAAAACAACGCTGGCGCTCCATATTATTGCCGAGGCGCAAAAAGCCGGTGGCACTTGTGCCATTGTAGATGCCGAGCATGCGCTTGACCCTTCTTACGCCAAAAAACTGGGATGTAACGTTGACGAGCTTTTAATCTCACAACCTGATGCAGGGGAACAGGCATTGGAAATTACAGATACATTAGTGCGTTCAGGGGCGCTGGATGTGGTTGTTGTTGACTCTGTGGCCGCTCTGGTTCCCCGTGCGGAACTTGAGGGAGAGATGGGTGATACCCATGTTGGTTTGCAGGCACGCTTGATGTCACAGGCATTGCGTAAACTGACGGGGTCAATTTCCCGCTCACGTACGGTTGTTATCTTTATTAACCAGATTCGTATGAAAATCGGTGTGATGTTTGGTTCACCTGAAACAACAACGGGTGGTAATGCGCTGAAATTCTACTCTTCTGTTCGTTTAGATATCCGCCGCATCGGTTCGATCAAGGATCGTGATGAAGTTGTCGGAAACCAGACACGCGTTAAGGTTGTTAAAAACAAAATGGCACCGCCGTTCCGTCAGGTCGAATTCGATATTATGTACGGGCAGGGAATTTCAAAAACAGGTGAAATTCTGGATCTTGGTGTGCAGGGCGGATTTGTTGAAAAATCCGGTGCATGGTTTTCTGCAGAAGGAGAGCGTATCGGCCAGGGACGTGAAAACGCCAAGCAATATTTGCTGGATCATCCTGAGATGATGGCAACACTGGAAAAGAAAATCCGTGAAAATGCCGGCATCATGTCCGAAGCAATGTTGGTAGGGCCTGAAGATGAGGGGCAGGGACCGGATCTTGAGGTTGTCGAGGATGATGCTCCTAAGGCAAAAAAGAAAGCTAAATAAATTTAAAAACTCTAGGGATATAGTTTGAAAAAGGCCGCTTTATTGCGGCCTTTAGTTTCTATTCTTAAGATTTTATCCTTGTCCCCAATTGCGCCAGCTTCCTGATGCTGCTGATCTTAGAGGTCTTGGTGTTTCATCGGAATTGGCCGCTTCACGGCGTCTTAACCTATGTCCGTTTGAATAGGCAACTGTACGTTGGACTGAATTTTTTGCCGTTCTCTCGTCTTCGTCGGGATTTTGTTTACGGCGAATTTTCAACATCACCTTTTCTTCGGCCCAGATACGAAAGGCGGTATCACGGCTGCCATATAATCTTTCCAAATTATATAAGCGCGGTTTAATACCATCCGCACATTTATCCCTTAAAGAATTTTCTTGTAAGCGGACCAATTCGTCAAATAACGCCTGATCGAAATCTGCCGCCAGGCTTTCTACGCCGGTGGCGATGATTTTTTTGTCTTTTTTGGACATATTTTACACCCTGATTTATTTACCTATAAAACAGCCAATTACCATAAAAAAATATAAGTACAAGTCTTGAATTTTCAGCCGCGATCGCGCATGATCCGCTGCTTATCCCGATTCCAATCGCGCTTTTTCTCTGTTTCCCGCTTGTCGTATGACTTTTTCCCCTTAGCCAATGCAATTTCCAGTTTTGCCAGACCTTTGGCATTAAAGAAAAGCCGTAATGGAATGATGGTATAACCTTCGCGATTGACCGATCCCATCAGTTTATGCATCTCCTTTTTTTTCAACAGCAGTTTGCGCTGCCTTCTGGGTTCATGCTGAAAATGCTGGCTGGCTTGTTGATATTCGGGAATATGGGCGTTGAGCAAATAGAGTTCGCCGTCTTTTTCGGCAATATGTGATTCTGCAATCATACATTGGCCATGCCGCAGTGATTTCACTTCCGTTCCTGTCAAAACCAATCCTGCTTCGAATTTATCTTCAATAGCATAGTCGAAGTTGGCGCGGCGGTTATCCGCCACGGTCTGATTAATCGATATAAGACCGGATTTTTTCTTGTTACTAGCCATTGACCTGAAGCGGGCGTGCCTGAGCCGTCTCAATGCCTGCAAAAGACAGGGCATTGTCGACCAAATCACGACATTTGGCAGAGGCAGGTACCAAGGGCAGACGCACCGCATCCGAACAAAGCCCCAATTGGCTGACAGCATATTTTATGGGGGCGGGCGAGCTTTCGATGAAGATAGCTTTATGAATAGGGGCGAGCAGATCACGGCAACGGATCATTTCGTCCATATCGTTTTTCTGCCACGCTTCATGCATTTGTGCGCACAAAGCAGGGGCAACGTTGGAGGTCACAGAAATACAGCCATGCCCGCCTTGTGCCAAAAATGCCGTAGCTGTCGCATCTTCGCCGGAAAGCTGACAAAAGCCATCGCCAAGTTTATGGCGCAGGTCGAGCGGCCGTGCCAGATCGGCAGTTGCATCTTTGATACCGACGATATTCGGCAGTTCGGCCAATTTTGCCAAAGTGTCGTTGCTAATATCAATGACACTTCTTCCCGGGATGTTGTAAATGATCATCGGGATATTGACCGCATCGTTCAGCGCCTTGTAATGGGCGTAAAGGCCGTCTTGTGTCGGTTTATTATAATAAGGGGCGACGATAAGGGCGGCATCCGCACCGTCATCTTTTGCCTCTTTCGTCAGATCAAGGGCTTCAGCTGTGTTGTTCGAGCCGCTTCCCGCAATAACCGGAATGCGTTTGTTGACGATTTCGACGCAGCGTTTAACGATTTTTTTGTGTTCAGCATGGCTTAACGTTGGAGATTCGCCTGTCGTGCCACAAGGGACAACACCGTGGCTGCCTTGTTCGACTTGCCATTCAACAAAATTATCAAAAGCCGGCCAATCGACCTCGCCATTTTGGTCAAACGGGGTAATCAGCGCGGTAATGGATCCTTTAAACATGGTCATCCTCTTGGGGTAAAACAATAATAACTCTCAATCTTATCTTGAAAACTAACGCGTAGCCTATAGATTTAAGGGGTTTCTTGCAAGAAAAAGGGGCTTTTATGCGCATGTCACGTTACGGTATTGTTTTGCTGGTTTTGCTGGCAGCTTTTATGCCGTTGCCTGTTAAAGCAAATTCTCAGGAAACGCAGATTGTTGTTGCCGCCCTTAAGCAGGTTGATCGCGGTAATATATCCCAAGCAAAAGCAACAATAAGCAGAGTGTCTTCTCCTACTGCAAGAGCCGTCGTTGACTGGTATGCCTATACAAAAGGTAACAGCGGCGCTTCCTTTCAGGAAATGTCATCTTTTGTTTCCGCCCATCCGGAGTGGCCATTGCTTGATACGATCAGGCTTGAAGCTGAAAAAAACATGACCGATGGGGTCCCGAATGCAACATTGCTTCGATGGTTCAGGGAAAATTCTCCGATTACGGCCAAAAGCATGGATCGCTATGCCCAGGCACTGATTTCCCAAGGGGAGGCGGCGCAGGCAAGAAAATTTCTACGGACTTGGTGGCCGAAAGCAGATTTAACCCGCGATCAGCAGAAAGAATTTTATGGCCGCTACAGCACTTACCTTGACCGCGAAAGCCATGTTGAGAGGCTAAACAATCTGCTTTATCGCGATCAATATGCCAACGCAGAGGCTATGGCCAATACACTCGGAGGGGGATATCCCGCTTTGGCGGCGGCGCGTCAGGGGCTTGCCCGAAACAGCGGTAATGTCAACGCGCTTATTGCTGCGGTCCCTGCAGCGCTTCAAAATGATGAAGGGCTTTTATATGAGCGTTTAAAATGGCGCCGACAAAATGATCTGGATGACGGCGCGATAGAAATTCTCAATCGGGCGCCGCCTGCGAGTAAAATGACTAATCCGGCCGAT
>DAOPJS010000011.1:0-11920 GCA_035399785.1 Alphaproteobacteria bacterium | reverse complement strand
AGCAACACGGATTTCATGGTTTTTGTTGAACCATTTCACGGGGTTATCGTTAATTTGAATTTTGCTGATCCCATATCCTGCCACACCCATCAAAACCAACATCAACACCAAGATAAATTTGGCGCGGTGATAGGTAAAATGGCCTGTCGCCTGTAATAATTTAGCCAAAGGCGACTTTGCCTCACCCTCTTCATGATGCACCATGCCAAAACCCTGCAGGGATTCTTCTTTCATCAACATGATATAAGCAGGTACCAAGGTCACTGTTAAAATCCACGCCATAAACACACCAAAGGCAATAAAAATACCGAAGGTTTGCACTGGGGGAATCGGCGTAAAGGCCAGTGACCCGAAACCTGCCGCCGTGGTTAAAGACGTAAACAACATCGGCCGTGACAATTCATCCATCACATGATCCAGCGCCTTGCGTCTGTCTTTATACTTCGGATAGGTATCAAAGAAATCCGATAAAATATGAACCGCGTCCAGCACCGCAATCGGCATAATAAAGACAGGAATCATTGACGACATGATATGGACAGTATGACCTGTCATCACCAGCGCCCCCATCGTCACAATGACCGATACCATCGCCACAATCATGGGAGAGATAATCAGCTTCACACTTTTAAAGAAATACCACATTAGGGCGAAAATCAGCAGC
This sequence comes from Alphaproteobacteria bacterium, assembly GCA_035399785.1. Lineage (GTDB taxonomy): Bacteria > Pseudomonadota > Alphaproteobacteria > Micavibrionales > Micavibrionaceae. The sequence continues at coordinate 11,256 of DAOPJS010000011.1, read as the reverse complement.
ATCGCCATCGGCGCGGAAATAGCCATCTGAATAAACATTTCAACACCGAATGTATCCTGCGCTACGGGCAAACCGGTGATATGATATTCATCACTGCCTTCAAACGTCGCAATCTTATCGCGCAACTGTTCAGAAACTTTGTAGCTGATATTCTTTGAAGTAATCGGGATATAAAGCGCCATCGCCTTGCCATCACCGGATACCAGCGTGTTATTCAAAAACGGCAGGTGAGAAGCCTTACTATAGACAGCTTGCGCTTCATCCTGTGTTTGCGGCGGCTGCGGCATTAGCCATTCAAAACGCACCGTGCCCGCCCCTGCTTGCTCGATATTATCGACATTAGAGGGCGAAATCATTTCCGCCTCAATCACACCTTCCTGACCGTTATCACCTTGCCATGTAATATCGCGGGCATATTGACCAAGATCATAAATATTTTTCAGCGACTGCGGATTAAAAACACCATTGGGGTTTTCTTTATTCACCACCCCGACAACAATCATGTCATAAAGGCCGTATTCTTTTTTTCGTTCATTGTGAAAAACCCGCACCGGCTCATCAGCTGAAAGCATGTTTTCCGGATCGGTATCAATTGCCAAAGACGGTAAAAAAGATACCTGTTTGGGAAAGAATGTCGGCCCGGCCACGCCCAAAATGAAAAAGACACTGATGAGAACGGCAACCCACATAAAAGTCTTGGGTTTATTGGCAGCTACTTCGGATAAAATCTGCATCTCTTGATTACCTTGTTACTTCTTTAATTTCGCGTTTGCGGATCCCCATTAATCTCAGCGCATATTTCTCGTAAAACGGGGAAATAGAACCTGTTTTAACCTTGCGCAGGAAATACCATTCAAAGGCAATTTTCAGCCAATGCACCCATTTACCACCTTTCATCCAAGCAACATTGCGCGGCGGAATTTGTGGTAGGGCAACAAAAGCCACCCCCGTATTACCCATATCAGCCAGACAAATGGCGCTTAAAGTCGCTTTATTGGAAGGCCCCCTTCCCTGACAAATATCGGCAATGTTATGCGCCGTTGCCGTGACCATCGATTCAATCATGTAACCGGTCTTCGGCACACCGACAGGAACAGGTGTTTTTTCCAGCGGCGGTATGGCAATACAAACGCCAACCCCAAAGACATTTTTATAAGTCGGGTTTTGTTGATATTCATTCACCAGCACAAATCCCTTTTCATTGACCAAACCCGGAACGCCCATCAAGGCATCAATGCCGGAGAAAGCAGGAAGCATCATGGAATAGGAAAATGGTAATTCATGTGTACGTTTAACGTTGCCGACATCATCATGTTCGGTCACAAACATTTTCCCTGCTTCGACCTTATCGACCTTGGCATTGCAAATAAATTTGATATCGCGTTTGCGCAATTCACTTTCCAGCAATCCTTTTGAATCGCCGACACCGCCCAGTCCCAAATGCCCGATATAGGGCTCTGATGTCACGTAAGTAATAGGCGCTTTATGCGCGATTTTGGCTTTCACCAAATCACGGTGCATAATAAACGCATGCTCATAGGCAGGGCCAAAACACGATGCCCCCTGCACCGCACCGACAATCACGGGGCCCGGCGCTTTTTTAAATTCTGTCCATGCATCACCTGCTTTTTCGGCATGATCCACATGACAGACCGATTGGGTAAAACCGCCATGGGGCCCTAAGCCCTCAATTTGTTCGAAAGCCAGACGCGGCCCCGTTGCAATAACCAGATAGTCATACTCGACATTCTGACCATCGACCAATTCAATTGTATTTTTTTCCGGATGAACTTTCTTCGCCGCAACAGGAATAAAATCAATTTTCTTTTTCTTTAAATAGGGCTCCAGCGGTAATTCAATATCCTGCCTCTTCCGCCAATTCACCCCCACCCAGGGATTGGATGGCACAAAATGAAAATTCGGATTATCCGATATCACTGTAATTTGATGATGTTCACTATGGTCACAAACGGCGCGCATATCATACGCCATAGAGACACCGCCGATTCCACCACCTAAAATAACAACATGTGCCATCCTTACCCCCTATTATTTAAAGGCGCTGCCGGGTTCAAACCCGAGACGTTTCAAAATAATCGCCAGCGGGCAAAAACCCGTAAACGAGGCCTGCAGCATATTCAGGCCGACAAACCCCGTCAGCAGCAACCAGTAAGGCGATACATAGTGACCCAGTACAACACTCACCAGCACCACAAAACCTGCGAATGCCAGTATAAAGCGATCTATATTCATTGACGGACTCCTGTAAAATATATTATAATTAATTAATTTAAAATATTTTAATATACTTGTCAATAGGTAATACAGGCGTAATAGATATGGCCAAGCATGATGAAATGAAGGAAGCACTGGAGGTGCTGAAAACACTGAACCACCCAGTTCGGCTCAGTATTTTATGCAATCTGATCGAAAAGCAGGAGATGTCGGCAGGGGAGATTTTCGAACAGGAAAAAGAACTGGCCAGCCAGTCACAAGTATCACAGTACCTGAAATGGCTGCGGGATAAAGGGTATGTTGAATCCCGTAAGGAAGGCCAGTTTGTCTATTACAAAATCAGCTCCCCCGAAATCCGCGAGCTGATTGCAAAAATGCATGAACTGTTTTGCGACAATAATACTTTTTGCCGCAAATAATCCGTATTAGTTTCCGTAAAACATCACTTTAGTAAATTGACTTCGGACAATTTTCACATAGGCGATATCTGCTACAATCATGGCTGATCTGCTTGGAGGTATAAGATATGGGTAAACTTGCCTTAGCAATATGGATTATGGCCGCCCCGACTTTGATGGGCTGTCTTGTTATTATCACCTTGGTTGTTCCTTATTTTTCGGCGAATGAAAAAATATGGATTCCTGCTGCAGCGGCGGCAGGAGCGGTCTTGGCAATTCCGATCAGTATTGTGGTTGCCCGCTCTATTAAGAAGCTGACCCGCTCCTGATAAAGAGCCGATAAAAAGCCCTGCCTTTTGTAAAAAACGGCTTTACTTCGTTGCGTCATTAATTTAAATGATAATCATTCTCAATTAAAGATGCGGAGTAGAGTAATGAGTATTGTTCGTTTGTTTGAAGGCAACCCAAACCCGAAAGTCGCCACCTTTGAAATAGATAAAGATTTGCTGGGGCATTTCAGCAAACTGATTGTCACCAAAACAGGCGCCCTTCTTCAACACTGCCCGATCGCCGAGCCGCTGTTTAAGGGAGATGTAACCCGTATCGATCTGGCTGCCAGAGACGGTAAAACATATATCACCCTCTCCAGAAAACTGATGGCATGGGACACGGCGGAAAAAGAAGCTGTCCAAAGACGTATCAACGAATTTTTATCAAAATCGACGCCGGCTGTTTATGCTGATGCGATCAGCACTGCGATACAAACACAAAAACCATTCACCGCCGCTAACCCCGTAACCAAATTGGTTCAGGCAACATTCAATCAAATTGTGAACCCGATTCTTGCCAATGACGGCGGAGCGATGGAGCTTTTAAACATTGATATAAAGCCTTCGGGTGATATTGCCGCAGAAGTTGCCTTGATCGGCTCTTGTAACGGGTGCAGCAGCGCCGAAACACAAACTCTGGTTGGTGCCACAAAAACAATCAGACAGGCGCTTCAATCCGCCAAAGCACAACATAAAGGTAACCCCGATATCCAGAAACTCCTTTTCACCGGCATTACGGTGAGGGAAATTCCTGAAATCGCGTTAACGCGCTAGACTGAAAATCAAGCCGCCTTGGGCTTGGGATCCGATAGTGAGAATTTAGAAAGATCAACTGTCCGGCTGACAACTTTCTCGATCTCACCTTTATGCACCTTTGCAAAATCGCCGCCACAGGACGCACAATTGCCCCCGCCGCATACCGCACATCCTGTTTGAAAGGATGGTGTTTCCGCTTTTTCCTGAATAATGAGCGGTGATTTTTCCGTTCCCTTATCAAAAAGTGAAAAACTCTCTAAACCGATCGTCTTATTAGCAACTTTTTCGACATCACTTTTGGTTACTTTGGCAAAATCCCCACCGCAAGATGCACAATTCCCACCGCCACAAACCGCGCATCCTGTTTGAAATGACGGCTCTTCTTTTGTTTTGTTATGAACGGGAATATCGACTTTTTCTTGTTTCAAGAAAATAGTTTCTGCCTTCACTGGTGATGGCTGCGATGGCACAGGCTTATTTTGAGAAGTTTGATCTACCTGTGTCTTGGTATCATTATTTTTAACATCCGCAACTTTTGCCTCAACGGGCTTTGCCGCTGTTACTTTTGCTGTTTTTATATTGTCGGCCGGACTATCGCCTCGCAAACCAACAGGCGGCCTTGCCTCCGCTGCCTTAACAGCTACAGTCGCCTTGACCACAGGCGGCGCTGACGCGGCGGTATCTTTTAAAACATTTGGAACAATAGTTTTACCCCCCTTCTCTGCCACTGCCTGCAAGATCGGGCGGGGTATCGCTTTTACTTCTGCGGCTTTTTGAATAACAGCTTGTTGCCTCGGCGGAAGCGATGCAATAACAGCTGGGCTGGAAGCAATAATTTTGTGCATGGTATTTTGATCATTGGTTTTCACGGCCTGTTGCAATACTTCGTGCTGCGCCGCCGCCTTCACTTCCACCGGCTTCGGCATTGCTTGCAAGGTTTCAACTGTCTTGGCCGAAAAGGAAACATTTTCTGTTTTGGCCGTAGCAATTGTGGAAAGAGCGCTTTCAACAATCTTGAATGTCGGGCGATCGACATGCAACGCCGCCGCCTGTATCACCGTATTATCCACTGATGCCAAATGCTGCTCTCCTGATTTCAGATTCTCTGATATGTCCCGGACTTCCACCTTCACAGGATTTTCAGAAGGAATGTTTTCGATGACGGCATCAAAATTTTGTATAACGACATTTGTTGATACAGCCGTCACAAGATCGGGTTGTGTGTTTAAAAAATAATTTACATGATTAAGTGTTTCCTGTGGCAAAACGCTTTGTACTTCGGGATCATTCAAGGAAACTATTAACGATTGAATATTTTGCGTTAAATCGGAACTGACTTCTGCGTTTACAGTTTCGGCTGAAAGCGCTTGTTCTATCGCTTGCGGTGTTAATGCCTCAATATCGATACTATCAACCAATTGCTGTATTTCAGGGGGAAGGGTTTCAGCCTCTGCAAGCTGTTGAATAATTTGTGCTACGGCAGGTGCTCCCTCCTCCGCCAAAGTCGATAATTCTTCATTTAAAACCGCTTTCTCCTGAACTGTATCTGCAATTTCCAAATCGGATTCCAAATCGGAAATTTCCTGCGCCCCTAATTCATGAGTTTGTTCCGAAGTGATTTGGCTTTCAACCGCCACAGCAATATTGTCATTATCTGCCAGAATATTTTTTACTGCCGCATGATCAAGAACCGATGAAATCATATTATCGGGCATAGCGTTGCTTATGGCCTTTACCGCCGCAGCAACGATAACCTGCGGAACATGGCCGGTTTCTATTTCTTGTATAATTTGCTCGGATATATTTTGACTTAAAGCTGCAATTTTGACATCGGCTTTATCGACCGCGCCGGGTGTCATGGCCGCTTCGCGCGTTTGCGCCAGCACAGCCAAATTTTCAATAAGCGACAGCGTCTCAGGTGTAAGATCACCGCTTTGAATCATTTCTTTGATTTCCGCCATGCCCTCTGCGCTCACCGCCCCGCCGGCTCCCTGCATTACATTCATTAATGCGCTATCAACGCTGTCAAACCCCTTCACCCCTTCATTGGCAGGAGAGCCAAAGAAAACAAATAACCCTGTGTTTTTTGAAGCAAACATGGCATCCATATCCACGCCTTGCGAACTTGTCGATTTGGATCCGAAAACCGACAAATAGCGAATGACCCGCGCTGAATCTCCGCCATAACTTTTCATACCATCCAAAAAAGTGGCCTGTGTTTGCTCACATTCAGGAAGATTATCGGGTTCGCGGTCTGTCACTTTAAAACGGGCATAAAGGGGTTTTGCTTTTGCCTCCCTGCTGAAATCCGTCCCCATATTGATGATATATTGTTCCAGCGCCTCCATTGCCTGATGCGCCAGTTTTGTTGATATCCCTGCCTGCGCCAATTGCGACGAGGCGCGCTCCAATACCTCATATGGCAGGCCATAGAGTTCCACATCCAGCGTCTTTTTATTTTGAATAATATGATAGGCGGCATTATGCACAAGCGGGCTGACGACATGGTCATGCTTCGCGCTGTCAGCCTCACCGCTTAGGATACTTTGTAACGCTTCCGATCGGGTTTTAGCCTCATAAACACTATTTTCTGTCGTAAAATCGGTTGTTTTAAGTGCAGCATCAGCCATATTTTTCTCTTGTTCGTACAAAGTAAATGATTATTGAAAATAATGAGAATGCGAATCGTTCTCATTAAATACTTATGGAGTAACTGCGCTTTAAAGGCAACAATAAATATGAGAATAATTCTCATTTACAACAGGAAAATCTTTGAAAACCCGCTGAAAACAACAATATACATAAAATCCGAACTAAAAAATTTATCCCCGAAAACGTCTTTTTTATGAAGGCACTAACAAAAAATCAGGAACGAAAGCCCTCCCCTGATTGTTGGCTTGTAAGTTTCACGCAAGGTGAATCTGAGACGATATAGGTAGTTGAGTCGCAAACAACGTGAAGAGGATTTAAAATGTGCATTACATCTCAGAAAATATGTGACCTGGTTAATAAAAACGATATGCCGCGCCTGCAAGGGAGCGCCAATCTACTCACTGCCATAGAAATAATGGACATGTACGAAGTCGATATCATCGGTGTTGAATGCGAAGACAAATTTGCCGGCGTGTTCACGCGAAGTGACTTTACAAAAAGTATTATCAGACAAAATTTAAACCCTGAAGATACAACTTTATACGAAGTCATTGTTCTTAACCCGCCTTCCGTCAGCACGGAAACAACCGTCAAGGAAGTCTATGAAATGATGCTGGCCTATCAGTGGGAATATATGCCCGTGATAGAAGGCAGTAAATTATGCGGTATCGTATCCATGCGTGACCTCGGGAAAGATGTCATGAAATCATTCGAAGATGCCAGAAATGAAAATGAAATGATTCTAAATTATATTCAAAATGGCGAATCTTATGCTATTGCTAACTATAAGAGTTAATCGGCATAAGAGCACAACATGAATATTGTTATTGTTGAAGATCAAAAAGATTTAAGCACACTGATTGCCGACCAACTTAAAAAAGTCGGCATTCAGTCCTCTTGCGCGGGATCGGGTGAGCAAGCTCTCGACCTTATTGATCCTGCCGTTCATAATTTGATTATTCTGGACCGCGGCCTGCCTGACATGGAAGGACTTGATCTGCTGAAAACCTTACGGGAAGAGGGCATTAAAATCCCTGTCCTTATTCTGACAGCCAAGGATGAGTTGGGTGATAAAGTCGCCGGCCTTAATAACGGCGCCGATGATTATCTGGTCAAACCGTTTGAAATGGATGAACTGATTGCCCGCATTCATGCCTTAAACAGACGCCCTTCCGAAACGATCAATACAACATTAAAAATCGGAAATGTTGAGTTTTTGCCATCGGAAAATGTTTTAAAGGTTGAAGAAAAAAATATTGATTTATCAATCAAGGAAAAGGAAGCATTGGAGCGACTGATGCGTCTTCCCGGCCGTGTTGTAAGCAAAGACACCCTTTTATCCGCCTTATACGGACACGGGGAAGAAGGCTCCCATAACTCTGTGGAAGTGCTTATCCACCGTCTTCGAAAAAAACTGGATTCGACAAAGGCGGATATAGACATCAAAACATTGCGCGGTATAGGCTATATGATACGAGAAAAAAAAGACGTTTAAAAAATGCAATTTTTTCCCAAATCATTACGTTTAAGAGTAGCTGCCTATGTTTTTACAACATCACTTTTGGTGATCCTGCTGATTGGCAGCCTTATATTTTCTCAAATCCGCATTGTGATTGAAACCATCGCCAAAGAAAACCTGCTCGAACAGGCACAGAAGATTGCTTCTTTTATCGAATATGACTGGATCGGAAATTTTGATCTGGATTTTCCCAGAAGAATGAAAGATTACTATTCAGAAGACTCTTCCAGCCAATATGCCGTGCTCAACAGTAGCGGAAAAGTTCTATTCAGCTCTAAGAATTTCATTAAAAGCCGTATTCAGGAAACCTTAAAAGAAAGCGGCAAACATTATTTTAATTTCAGCACACCAAACGGAAAAAACTATATCGGTCTGAAATATGACTATCTTTTTGAAAATAAAATTTACCCCGTCTATGTTATCGAAGAAGAAGCAGAATTTTCTAAGTTCTTAAGAGGGCTGGAAACCGAATTTCTTATTAATATTCTTGCCTTCGGTATTCCGCCTTTATTATTACAGGCTATATTTATCCTGTTTATCTTCAGACAGACATTCCAGCCTATTATTAAAGCCTCCATGGATGCAAAAAAAATAAAATATGAAAACCTTTCTTTAAGATTGGATGAAAAAGATATTCCAACTGAAATCATGCCGCTGATCCGCAGTGTCAATAACGGCTTGGCGCGTCTGGAAAAAAGCGCTGAAACGCAAAAGTTTTTCATTGCCAATGCTGCGCATGAATTGCGCACTCCTATCTCTATTCTGAAAGCACGTATTGCCTCTTTGAAAGATGAAAAAGAAGTCTATTTACTCAATGAAGACTTGCGAAATATCAACCGCCTGATCAGCCAAATGCTGGATATCTCACGTCTGGATCTGGCGGAATCGGCCGAAAAAACACAAGTCAGCCTCAATGATTTAACCAAAAAGGCCTGCGAGGATATCGGCGCTCTGTTTGTCAGGGATGAGAAAGAACTGTCTTTGGAAGAGCTTGAGAAAAATCAAATTATCTACGGCAATGAAGATACGCTTTTCCGCGCTGTTCTGAATTTGCTGGAAAATGCCTTAAAGCATACGACATACAAAACACCGGTCGAAGTTATTGTTGATACTAAAAAAATCATTATCCGCGACTATGGTCCTGTTATTCCAGAGGATAAAAAATCAAAGCTGTTTGAACGATTTGAAAAACTTCCTGACAGTATTCACACAAAAGGTTCAGGTCTGGGATTGGCGATTGTTAAAAAAGCCGCCGAAATACACGGCGGCAGTATCAAAATTCTAACCCGCAGGGACGGGAATGATTTTATTCTGGATTTTTCCTGATTATTTTCTCATGGAAAAAATAACCGGCAATACCCGTCAATGCGAGTGAAACAACAATTGCAGGGCCCGCCGGCAAGTCAAATAAATATGACGATAACAACCCTAAAAAATAGGCGAAAACAGATATCAGCACGCCGCTTATGACTTTGTAATGATTAATTCTGACTACGGCCAACGCAGGAAAGATAAGACTGGCAAAAACCAGATATACACCAACCAATTGTACGGATAGCGTAATCATCACGGGAAAAAGTATATAAAATATTACCGCACGTTTTTCCTGAAACCCAATCCAGAAAAACAAAATAGCGGCATAAACCAACGCTGTGATGCCGACCTGATGCCAGCCAACCCACAAAATTTGTCCGGCGAGCAATCCTTCCACTTCCTCCCCGCCATGCGGATCTCCCGCCAACAGCAATAAAATAACCGAAGCAGAAATAACAAAGGCACAGCCGATAAAAGGTTCCTGAAATTTCGGCGCTTTCTTTTCCAGCCATGAAAAAATTCCGCTTCCGCCTAAGGCGAAGATCAGCGCCATGATAAAAGAAAAAATACTGTCTTCTGCATGAAAAATCACGCTACCGACAACAACACCCAGAGCGGCAATCTGGGCAATAGCAAGATCAATAAAAATAATGCCGCGTTTTAAAACTTCCTGCCCCAGCGGGACATGGGTTGAAGCCACAACAAGACCGGCAAAAAACGCCGGGGCAAGAAGCCCCAGCATTTCCAAAGATTGCCCGCTCATGAGGACGCTCCGTTTAGAAGTCGGATCGTTTCCTCAAACAGATGCTCAAGATTATCTGCCTTAGCAGTTCCGCCAACCGTAAACGGCAAATGAAGAACAGGGATACCTGTTTTTCCGGACAGCCATTCGGCAGCATCCTCGTTTTCATACGGAGCAACAAGAATAGCTTTTACCTTTTTTCCTTCAACGGCGGCTAAAACATTTTCCAGATGGGATGCTGTCGGCGGGACGCCGGGTTTTGGTTCCAGCGAAGCCACATCATTCATCCCCAACCAATTCAGCATATATCGCCACAGCGTATGATAAACGACAACATTTTGTCCTTTTAACCCTGCGGCCTGCTTTTCCCAACTGTTAATCAAAGCCTGCCAATTTTGTGAAAAGGCGGCTGATCGGCTTTGATAGGCCTGGGCATTGGCAGGATCAACATCCGATAATTTTTCTGTCAGCGCACCCGCAACCGTCAGAATATTACGCGGATCCGTCACGATATGCGGATTTCCATCCGGGTGAACATCCCCCATCGAACGATCCACCTTGGTCGGCACATCCAGTTTTTTAACAAAATCGGCAGCGTATAAAAATACCGTATCGGAGCTCGCCGCTTTTTGTTGTAAGACCGGAAGCCAGCCGATTTCCAGCGATGCACCATTACAAAAAACCAAGTCCGCTTTCCGCATAGCAGACAACAAACTCGGTTTTGCACTGACATGATGCGGATCTTGACCGGCTTTTGTTGCAATGGTGACATCAACATCATCCCCGCCGATTTCTTGTGCCAGTGCTCCCCATTCGGGTTCACAGGCAAAGACATTGGTTTTTGCCTGTGCGCTTAAAGGAAAGAACACAAGGCAGAGCAAAACAGGTATAAAACGTTTCATCATTTTCATCTCCTTAGTAAATATGCGCCGGATGAGCGCCAATGCTCATAATGTATTGCAGGATAATCTGGTCATCATCATTACCCTTGGAAGGCTCTTCATGACCATATTGAAGGCGCAAACGCGAAAATTCGCTATTCGACCAATCCATCATTAAAGCCGCATTCCACGGATCATGACCTGCACTGTCCAGCGCACTTCCCGCCAATCCTGCAGGAACATCACCGGGATTCAGCTCGCTATAACGGGCGCCGATACGCCATTGCGGGGCAAATTTATAAACCCCTTGCGCATACCATCCGTCCTGATGATCGTCATAGGCAACCGCACCTGTTCCGGCATCTGTATCTTCATAAGTCCCTTCTTCGCTGCGGCGGAAATATTCCCCCTGCAAACTGACTTCCTGTTC
>DAOPJS010000010.1:0-12379 GCA_035399785.1 Alphaproteobacteria bacterium | reverse complement strand
CTTATCGGTAACTTTATTTTTTTCTGACTGCGCGCGTTCTTCCATGGGCGGGATGCGAACTTTTTGTCCGCTTTCAAGGCGGGTTGATGTCTTGGCCCGCTTACTGTCCACACGGATCTGGCCTTTGCGCATTAGTTTTTGCAAAAGCCCTGTCGGCACCCCTTTCAGATGCTTTTGTAAAAAACGGTCCAAACGTTGCCCGTTCTCATCATCCGATACTTCCAGATATTGAACGCCGCTCATGCAGATAACTGACGCAACAGCATCATCCCCGCGAAAAGAGCGCCGATTGATAAAACAACGGAGGCAAGAACATATCCCATGGATGCCATAGTCGCCCCGCGCTCCCATAGTGTAACTGTATCAAGAGAGAAGGAAGAAAATGTTGTAAATGCTCCAAGCATCCCTACGGTCAAAAACCCGCGCAGTTCCGCCGGTGGGTTCCAGCTATGGGCAAACCATGCAATCAACGCCCCCATCAAGAATGAACCAATGACGTTGACGCTCAACGTTCCCCATGGAAAATCACTGCCCATATGCCGTAGCGCAAAAAGCCCGACAAAATGTCGCAACACCGCCCCCAAAGCACCGCCTGCTGCAATGGCTAAAATCATGTTCATTACTTTTCCGCCTTTTTATTTCTTAATTTATTCCAGTAATCCAAACGTTTGTTTATCTCACGCTCAAAACCCCGCTCAAACGGAGTGTAGTAAGTTTGCCGCGGCATATCATCAGGAAAATAATTCTGCCCTGAAAAACCGTCCTTGGTATCGGGATCATATTCATACCCCGCGCCATAGCCCATATTTTTCATCATCTTAGTTGGCGCGTTCAGAATATGCGCAGGAGGCATCAACGATCCCGTTTCCTTGGCGGAGCGGGCAGCCTTGTTATAGGCCGTATAAGACGCATTTGATTTCGGCGCGGTCGCCAGATAAATCAGCGCCTGCGCGAGCGCCAATTCCCCTTCGGGGGAACCCAGCCGTTCATAGGTTTCCCATGCCGCGGTGCATTGAAGCAATGCCTGCGGATCGGCCAGACCAATATCTTCAACCGCCATGCGTGTCAGGCGGCGCGCCAGATATTTCGGATCTTCACCGCCCGCCAGCATGCGGGCAAACCAATAGAGGGAGGCATCGACATCAGACCCGCGCACGGATTTATGCACGGCGCTGATCAAATTATAATGGCTATCATCACTTTTGTCGTAAACGGGGGCGCGGCGCTGAACCAGTACCGTCAAGCCCTCGACATCAAGAATATCTTTCTGCCCTAAAATCTGTTCTGCCATTGTCAGAAGGTAACGCCCGTCACCATCAGCCAGTGCTTTTAATGTTTCACGCGCTTCTTCCGTCAGCGGTAATTTTTTTCCTGCATCTTCTTCGGCGCGGGCCAGTAATTTTTCCAGCGCCGCATCATCAAGACGTTTCAGCACAAAAACCTGACATCGCGAGAGAAGCGCCGCATTTAATTCAAAAGACGGATTTTCTGTCGTTGCCCCGATCAACGTAATCGTACCGTCTTCCATGACCGGTAAAAACGCATCTTGTTGTGATTTATTAAAGCGGTGAATCTCATCGACAAATAATAACGTGCCCCGTCCTTGTTCGCGGCGAAGACGGGCAGCTTCAAAAACCTTCTTTAAATCACCGACACCTGAAAATATTGCCGACAGCTGTTCAAAATGATGATCGGTATGATCGGCCAGAATGCGCGCAATTGTGGTCTTACCGCAGCCGGGAGAACCCCAGAAAATGACAGAGGATAATCTGCCGCTTTCCAGCATCCGCGTCAGCAAGCCATCCTTACCGACCAGATGATCCTGCCCTGCTATTTCTGCCAAAGTTTTGGGCCGCAGACGATCAGCCAGCGGGCGCGGCGCACCGGAATCCATATTGGCAGCTTGAAACAGGCTTTGGGTCATAAGGGAAATTTAAAGGCTCACAGGCGGAAAAGCGAGTCTTTATCTATTAAGCGCCTAGCGGATTACGATGCGGCTTTGGCGGCCATCGCGTTCAATCGTAATGTCAAAGACGCCTTTGCCTTCGGCCAGCGCCAATTCACGCTGTAAATCCTTGATGCTTTCAATCGCCGAGCCGTTCAGCGCAAGGATAATATCACCCGGTGCCACCAAGCGCCCTGCTTGCAGACGACGGTTTACATTAAGCACCACAACACCCTCGCGATCCGTTTCCAGCCCCAGTTCAACACTCACGCTCGGGCTTAAGTTACCAACACTTGCTCCATTCAGTGGGTGTGCACCCGTTAATTTTGTCTCATTGCGCGGCGGATCTTCGGGCGGTGCCATCGCCTCCATCTCCAGCGTCATGCGATTGCCTTGACGTAAAATGTCCAGATCAGCCATCTGTCCAATCGGCACGGTTGCCAAACGGAATTTCAGTTCCGCAGGATCATGAATATCGCGGCCATTAATTGCCACGACAACATCCCCGACTTTCAATCCCGCTTTTTTGGCAGGGCTGGCACGGTGAATATTCGAAATCAACACACCACGTGGTAATTTCAGATCAAGAGAGTCTGCGATATCTGCTGTCACGGCCTGCCCCGATGCCCCGATCCACGGACGCACGACACTGGCGTTACTGGCGCCTGATTTTTCAGCCGCAATGACGGTTTGCACCATTTCAGACGGAATCGCAAAACCAATACCAAGGGATCCGCCGGAGCGGGAATAAATCGCCGTATTAATACCAATCACACTGCCGTCCATCGCCACCAGCGGCCCGCCTGAATTTCCGGGGTTAATGGCCGCGTCAGTTTGGATGAAGAAATTAAAATCATTAATGTTGAGAGATGAACGCGCCAAAGCCGATACAATACCGCTGGTCACTGTCTGCCCGACCCCGAAAGGATTGCCGATCGCTAAGACGATATCACCGACTTCCAGATTTTCGCTCGGCTCCAATCTCGCAAAGGGTAGATCCTCGCCTTTTGTATCAATGCGCAATACAGCCAGATCGGATTGCGGATCACTCAAAGTGATCTTGGCATCGTATTGCCGACCATCACTCAACACGACTGAAATTTCTTCAGCGTCTTTCACAACATGGGAATTGGTGACAACAACACCATCGGATTCAACAATGACACCTGTTCCCAGCGAGCTTTCAATTTGCTGGCGGTTCAGGCCACCGCCGAAACCCCCGTTAAAAAACTGCTCAAAAAACGGATCCCCGCCAAAGGGGCTTATCCTTCTGGTAACAACACGCTTCGTATAGATATTGACGACCGCGGGTGAGACTTTTTTTACCAGCGGTGAAAATGACAACATAATCTGTTCACGGCTGCTGGGAACATCACGTGCCTGTGCAAAGGCCGTCATGCCGATAACCACCATAATAATACTCAGGAACTGTAAGAATCGTGTTGTCATGTTAAGCGGAAATCTAATTTTAAAAAGCGGCAAGCTCAAGACCTGAATCGGGCGAATTTATGGCTGAGATTTTATTTGCTTTAAAGCCCCCTACTCCTTACATATAGCGGTATGAGAAAAACCATCGACCAAATCAGAACGCAGGAAACCCCTGTTGTTTGTTTGACCTCTTATACGGCGCCGTTGACGGTGCAGGCTGATCAATATTGCGATCTGCTTTTGGTCGGTGACAGTGTATCCATGGTTTTATACGGTGAGGAAACAACACAGTCCGCCACCATGGAGATGATGATTCGTCATGGCAAGGCCGTCGTCAAAGCCAGTAAAAAGGCGGTAATTATTGTCGATATGCCCTACGGCTCTTATGAAAGTGATCCCGTTATAGCGCTGCAAAACGCCCAGAAAATCATGGATGAAACAGGCTGCGGGGGCGTCAAGCTGGAAGGTGGAGAACAACAGGCCGCCACCATAAAATTCCTCACCGAAAATGATATTCCGGTGATGGCGCATATTGGCCTGCTGCCGCAATCTGTCAGTGAGCCAAGTGGATACAAGGTGCAAGGACGCGATAATGATAGTGCGGCACAGCTAATCCGCGATGCCAAGGCCGTGGAAGAAGCCGGTGCCTTTTGTGTTGTTATTGAAGCAGTCCCCCATGATCTGGCGTCAGAAATCACACAAATGGTTACAATTCCGACTATCGGTATCGGCGCGTCCAATAATTGTAACGGACAAATACTGGTTGCCGAAGATATGCTGGGTATGTCGGTTGGCAAGCCCCCGAAATTTGTCAAACAATATGAAAATATTGCGCAGGCTATGGCTACGGCCATTAAGGACTACGCCGATGAGGTTAAAACCCGTCAGTTCCCTGCGCAGGAGCATACCTATAAGGCAATGACATCTGATATGATGCAGGACAGTTTGAAAAAGGCGTCATAAGGTTCTTGTCTGAACGGTTCTAATTATCTATACCTTCCCTATATTTATTTTAAGAGGAATTCCATGTCATCAGCTGTTGAACAACTTGCCAAGAATGCCAACTGGGGCGCTTTTTCCAAGGCAACCGAACTGAAACAACGTATCTTGTTCGTTCTGGGCGCTTTGATCGTCTATCGTTTGGGGACCTATATTCCCGTCCCCGGCATTGATCCGACGATCTGGAAAGAAATCTACGACCAAAAAGGCGGCGGTATTTTGGATATGTTCAACATGTTCTCCGGCGGTGCGTTGCAGCGTATGACGATTTTCGCGCTGAACATCATGCCGTATATTTCCGCCTCTATTATAATGCAGCTGGCTGCCGCTATGTCGCCGAACCTTGAAAAGCTCAAGAAAGAAGGCGAACACGGGCGCATGAAAATCAACCAGTATACGCGCTACCTGACGGTATTACTGGCCTCTATTCAGGCTTACGGTTTGGCCGTCGGTCTGGAAGGTATGCACAGCTCCACAGGCTCCGCGGTTGTAGATCCCGGATTTTTCTTCCGCGCTTCTACCGTTATTACCATTGTCGGCGGAACGATTTTCCTGATGTGGCTTGGTGAACAAATTACCCAGCGCGGTATCGGAAACGGTATTTCCTTGATTATCTTTGCCGGTATTGTTGCAGGGATGCCGCGGGCGATTGGCTCCACTTTGGAATTAGGCCGCCAAGGACAATTCAGCTTTATCGAATTACTGGCTCTGGCCACCATGATCGTCGGCGTTATTGTTATCATCGTCTACTTCGAACGTGCCCAGCGCCGCGTGATTGTTCAATATCCCAAGCGCCAGCAAGGCAATCAGATGCAAATGGGTCAGCAAAACCACATTCCGCTTAAACTGAATACCTCAGGGGTTATTCCACCGATCTTTGCGTCTTCTTTGTTGTTGTTACCTTTGACGATTATCGGCTTCAGCGGCGCCGCCGGTGGTGATTTCACGGCCGCCCTTGCGCGTTATCTGCAACACGGACAGCCTATCTATATGGCGCTTTACGGCGGTTTGATCATTTTCTTCGCATTTTTCTATACAGCGATTGTTTTCAATCCCGAAGAAAACGCGGAAATGTTGCAAAAGCACGGCGGCTTTGTCCCCGGTATGCGTCCCGGTAAAAACACCGCGGATTATCTGGACTATGTTCTGACACGGATTACGGCGATCGGCGGTCTTTATCTGGTGTTTATCTGTTTGCTGCCGGAATTTATGATTTCAAAATTCAGTATGCCGTTTTATTTCGGCGGGACCTCGCTCCTCATTGTTGTGACGGTGACGATGGATACTGTGGCGCAGATACATTCCCATCTCATTGCCCATCAATATGAAGGGCTGATTAAGAAGGCAAAACTGCGCGGCACAGGTCGCCAACGCCGAAGATAAGGTAGATTGATCGCGCGTCCCCGGGTTTGCCCGCATGACGGCACTAAAAAAACGGAGTTTTTAAAATGTCTTTTAATGTTGTATTTTTTGGTCCTCCCGCTGCAGGGAAAGGTACACAAGCCAAGATCATTGAACAGAAATACGGTTTGAAACAATTATCCACCGGTGATCTTTTGCGTGCACAAGTTGCCGCGGGAACGGAATTGGGACAACAAGCAAAAGCCATCATGGACTCAGGCAAGCTTGTTTCCGATGAAATCGTGATCGGCATGATTGCCGATGCCATGGATAACGCCAAAAAGGCCAAAGGTTTTATTTTTGACGGCTTTCCCCGCACAACGGCGCAGGCAGAGGCACTGGACAAAATGCTGAAAGAACGCGGCCAGAAAATCGATATGGTATTGGAATTACAGGTAAAAGATGATGCCTTGCTGGCACGGATCAAAAAGCGGGCTGAGGAAGAAGGCCGTTCTGATGATACCGTTGATGCCATGAAGACCCGTTTGGAGCAATATCGCAATTATTCTGCCGAAGTATTGCCATATTACCAAAAACAGGGCGATGTCATGCGTATTGACGGTATGCGCCCCGTGGATGAAGTGACCATGCAGATCGAAGCCGTCATGGGCGAAGATCTGGCTGCCTGAAATACCTTAAAATAAAGTATTGACGTAAGGCGCGTAATCCCTATAATGCGGCCAATCTGAAGGCCTATAGCTTGTGCTGCGTATCAAATATCCGCAGAAAATATAGGGTTTTGGTGGTTTAGAAACCGGCGTTCGGCTTTTCCGAATTTTACGGTTTTGGATGAAATGATCAAACTTTGAGGAGCAAAAATGGCCCGTATAGCAGGAGTTAACGTCCCTGATCGTAAGCGCATCACTATCGCGCTGACTTATATTCATGGAATTGGACGCAAATTGGCACGTGATATCTGTGAAGCCACAGGTATTGAAAAAACACGCCGTATGAACGAGTTGAGCGAGGATGAGCTGAACCTTATCCGTGCAGAGATCGATAAAGATCAGTACATGATCGAAGGGGATCTTCGCCGTGAAACATCAATGAACATCAAGCGTTTGATGGACATGGCTTGCTACCGTGGCCTGCGTCACCGTAAGCACCTTCCGGTTCGCGGTCAGAACACAAGAACAAATGCACGTACCCGTAAAGGTCCCGCAAAACCAATCGCCGGTAAAAAACCGGTCGGTAAATAAGGGATAGGGAAGGAATAAGACAATGGCTAAACCAGCAGCAAAAAACGTTAAGAAAAAAGTTAAAAAGAATATTACGTCAGGCGAAGCACACGTAAATTCAACCTTTAACAACACCATGGTTACCATCACAGACAGCCAAGGAAATGCTATTTCATGGTCATCTTCAGGTATGATGGGCTTTAAAGGGTCTCGTAAATCAACACCTTACGCCGCCCAGATGGCCGCGGAAGATGCAGGCCGCAAGGCACAGGAACACGGCATGAAAGAGCTGGACGTAAAAGTTAAAGGTCCGGGTTCAGGCCGCGAATCAGCCCTGCGCGCATTGAGCTCAATCGGCTTTACTATCCGCTCTATCAAGGACATCACACCTATTCCACATAACGGTGCCCGTCCACGTAAGCGTCGTCGCGTTTAATAATATTGTTTATTGGTACTAGATATTTATCGGAATTTGAAAGGATAAGGCTTTGATATACAAGAACTGGCAAGAATTGATTAAACCTGCAAAAGTTGAAGTCGGCCACGGCTCTAACCCACAGGTAAATGGTAAAATCGTCGCTGAACCCCTTGAGCGTGGTTTCGGTCTGACACTTGGTAATGCCCTGCGCCGTATCCTGTTGTCTTCTCTGCAAGGTGCCGCTGTGACTGCCATTCAGATTGACGGCGTTCTGCACGAATTCTCTTCTATTGAAGGTGTTCGCGAAGACGTAACCGACATCGTTTTGAACGTAAAAGCGATTGCCGTCCGTATGCATGTTGAAGGCCCGAAAAAGATGCGTCTTTCTGCCGAAGGTCCTTGTGAAGTAACTGCCGGTATGATTGAAGCTGGAGCCGATATCGAAATCATGAACCCTGATCTGGTTATTTGTACTCTGGACAAGGGCGCGAAACTGAACATGGAAATGACAGTGAATACAGGTAAAGGCTACCGCCCTGCCGCACAAAATCGTCCGGAAGAATGTCCTGTCGGTCTTATTCCTGTCGACAGCGTTTTCTCCCCTGTTCGTAAGGTTTCTTACGAAGTGGAAGACACACGTGTCGGCCAGATCACTGACTACGACAAACTGACACTGCAAATTGAAACAAACGGTGTTATCTCTCCTGAAGATGCTGTGGCCTTTGCTGCCCGTATCATGCAGGATCAACTTCAGGTCTTCGTCAACTTTGATGAGCCGGAAGCAAAAACAGAAAAAGACGAAGCCGATGAATTGCCGTTTAACCGCAATCTGCTTCGTAAGGTGGAAGAGCTTGAACTGTCTGTCCGTTCTGCAAACTGCCTGAAAAACGACAACATTGTTTACATTGGTGATCTGGTTCAGAAGAGTGAAAGCGACATGCTTCGTACACCGAACTTCGGCCGTAAATCACTGAATGAAATCAAGGAAGTCCTGACAAACATGGGTATCCACTTGGGTATGCAGGTTGAGGGATGGCCACCGGAAAACATCGAAGAACTGGCGAAGAAACTGGACGACCCTTTTAGCGCATAAAAGGCCGGTAACCGAGCATTATTTAATTTGAGGAAAAAGCCATGAGACACGGCATAAAACAAAGAAAACTAAACAGAACGTCACAGCACAGAAAAGCGATGCTGGGTAATATGGCTGCCGCGCTGATCAAGCATGAGCAGATCACAACCACTTTGCCAAAAGCAAAAGAGCTGCGTCCGTTCGTTGAGAAAATTATCACTCTTGGTAAAAAAGGTGGTCTGGCCAATCGTCGT
This sequence comes from Alphaproteobacteria bacterium, assembly GCA_035399785.1. Classification (GTDB taxonomy): domain Bacteria; phylum Pseudomonadota; class Alphaproteobacteria; order Micavibrionales; family Micavibrionaceae. The sequence goes on along the minus strand of DAOPJS010000010.1, from coordinate 3,684 downwards.
TTGGCGATGAGCCGTGTCCGCGACCAAGAACAAGTATCAAAACTGTTTGATACTTTGGGTGAGCGTTACAAAGAACGTGAAGGCGGCTATATCCGCATCATGAAAGCCGGCTTCCGTTATGGTGATAATGCCCCTATGGCTGTTATCGAACTGGTTGATCGCGATGAAACAGCAAAAGGTCAAGACAGTGGCCCCGTTTTTGAAGATGATGACATCGAAGAAGAAGTGGTTGCCGAAGCACCAAAGAAAAAAGCGAAGTCCGCTTAATCGGTTTCGGAAAAAGAATTTAAAAGCGGCCTTTTGGGCCGCTTTTTTATATCCTGATAACTTCCCCGTGTTTTTGACAATCGGGAGATGCCAGATCAAGGAATGTACCGACAATATCTTCCGGTGCGGGCAAGGTCATCGGATCTTCCCCCGGTTTTGCAGCCGCGCGCATATCAGTGCGCACACCGCCCGGATCAACGATATTGACCCGCAAATTACTTTTCATCGTTTCCGCCGCATATACCCGTGCCATGGTCTCCAATGCCGCTTTGCTGATGGAATATGTTCCCCAATACGCGCGTCCGTCAACAACACCTGCGCCCGTCGATACAAAAATCACCCTGCCTGCTTCGGCGCCAAGCAATAACGGGTTCAGAGATTTAATCAATCTGAAATTGGCCGTTAAATTTGTTTCCATGACATGCTGAAATTCGCGGTTACTGATTTGAACCAAGGGCCCGAGTGTTCCGAGCAACCCTGCATTGCCGACAAATATATCCAGCCTGCCAAAGCGCTCGTAAATTGAAGGGCCAAGTTTATCCACTTCGTCCAACTTCATCAGATCAAGGGGGATGAGTGTTGCCTGTCCGCCGAAGGCGCGTATTTCATCATCAACCGATTCCAGCTTGCGGGTATTACGCGCCAATAAAATGACATGCGCCCCTGCCTTGGCATAGGCTTTGGCCACAGCCGCACCGATGCCTTTTGACGCGCCTGTTACCAGAGCAACTTTTCCCGATAAATCTATTAAAGAAGTCATTAATTAAAAGCTCTCGTGAGCATCCACGAATTCGGTTTCTTCCAAAACGTTTATTTTATTTTTTGCACCGTCGTTGCGGGATTGTTTCAAATGATCCAGATAGGCATCATCAATGTCATCGGTAACATATTTACCATCAAAGACAGAACAATCGAAATGATGTTCAATTCCCTCTTCATCACTTGGGATCACAGCCTTAATCAAATCATCCAGATCCTGATAAATAAGCCAATCGGCGCCGATTGCTTTTTCAACTTCTTTTTCGGTTTTTCCATGGGCAATCAGTTCAGATTTGACGGGCATATCAATACCGTAAACATTGGGATAGCGGATTGGCGGCGCGGCAGAGGCAAAATAAACCTTTTTCGCGCCCGCATTTCTGGCCATTTGAATAATTTGTTCACATGTCGTGCCGCGGACGATTGAATCGTCAACCAATAGGACATTTTTGTCCTGAAACTCCAGCGGCAACGGGTTCAATTTTTGTTTCACTGATTTTTCCCGTTGCTTTTGTCCCGGCATGATAAAAGTACGTCCGATATAACGGTTTTTCACAAATCCTTCGCGGAATTTAACGCCTAATCTGACGGCCAGCTCCATCGCGCTTGGACGGCTTGATTCCGGAATGGCAATAACGACATCAATATCGTGATCGGGACGCTCGCGCAAGATTTTCTCTGCCAGATATTCTCCCATGCGCACCCTTGCCTTATACACCGAACTGCCGTCAATAATGGAATCAGGACGGGCAAAATAAACATATTCGAAAATACACGGGGTACTGAGCAGATTTGACTTAGGCATATGCTGGTGCATTTCGCCCTTATTATCAATATAAATGACCTCTCCCGGATGCAGGTCACGCACGACCGTAAAACCGAGCGCGTCCAAGGCAACACTTTCGGAAGCAATCATATATTCCATCTTGCCGTTGTCGGCCTTACGCTCCCCGTAAACCAGCGGGCGAATGCCGTGTGGGTCCCTGAAACCCAAAATGCCGTGACCTGAAATATTGGCAACAATTGCGTAGGCGCCGCGGCACCGCAAATGAAGATTATCAACTGCCTGAAAAATATCTTCTTTGGACAGATGCGGTTTATTTTGTCTTTGTAATTCATGGGCAAAAATATTGAGCAGTACTTCAGAATCCGAATTTGTATTCAGATGGCGGTGATCAGACAAGAACAGCTCTTTTGCCAGTTTTTCATGGTTCGTCAGATTTCCATTATGCGCCAGTGTAATGCCGTAAGGAGAGTTCACGTAAAGGGGTTGGGACTCCAGTGAGCTGGCGCTTCCCGCTGTCGGGTAACGTACATGACCGATTCCGACATTGCCTTTCAGATGCGTCATATGGCGGGTATGGAAGACATCGCGCACCAGACCGTTACTTTTACGGACAAAAAATTTACCGTCGTCTTCTGTCGCAATCCCTGCCGCATCCTGTCCACGGTGTTGAAGGACCGTCAAGGAATCGTAGAGATCCTGATTAACGGGGGAGTAACTGAATATACCGACGATTCCACACATGATTTTTTCTCTTTGTTTAACGATTATTGATTAACGGTCGGCTCCCGCACTGTCGGTTGATCTTCCATCAAATCTTCCAGCTCTTTCCGCTCGTCTTTTTTATAACCTGTTTCTTCATTTTTTTCTGCCGGTTTTTCGGCAGGTTTGGCATCCTTGTTATACAAGATATCATTCTCAAAAAGTTTCTTTTTAATCTGGCCATCGGCGACATCTTCAACCTTGTCTTTGACATCTTTCGATGAGGGGAGGAAGCGGACCATGAAATCGGCGGTTTTTTCGATGTATAGGTGGGTCTTGCTGTCGGCAAAGTATTTGGCCTTGGCATCCTCGGTCATCAGCAGGTGAAAGGGCAGGTAGAGCAGCGCGAGGAGGATGACGGCGCGGACGATACCGAAGATCACGCCAAGGGTGCGGTCGATCGGGCCGAGGCCCATAGCCTTGGCCGCGCCGGCAGTAAAGTGGCTGATCACGGAGATGATGATGACGACGAGGATGAAGATCGAGGCATAAGCGCAGATATCGGCGACAATGCCCATCGGCACGATATCGAATAGCTTACGCGTGCTGTCTTCGGTGACATCCAGCCAACTGCGGAAGACGGGAGAAAGCTTGGGACCGAAGAAGATAGCCGCCGCCAGACCGCCGACAACCCCCGCAATTGTCAACACCTCGCGGATAAACCCGCGCAAAAAGGAAATAATTGCGGAAATAAGAACAACGGCGCCAACAACGATATCGATTATCATGCGCTATATGTACGGAATTTGTGCCGCTTTTACAAGAATTTAGTGCTGTTTTATGCCGCCCGTCTGACAGGCGATAACAAGGCAACAAGATCATCCAGATGATCAATTTGACGAACCTGCAGCGGATAGCCCCCGCCCTTCTTGCCTTTCTTCGGCGGAGCGGGAATCAGGGCGCGATCAAAGCCGAGCTTGGCGGCTTCCTTAATGCGTAAATCAGGTTGCGCGACGGTGCGTATCTCCCCCGACAGGCCGACCTCCCCAAAGAAAACGGAGTTGCCCTGTACGGGTTGCCCTGTTTTGGAGCTGATGATCGCGGCGGCCACCGCCAAATCAGCGGCAGGTTCGGAAATACGAATGCCGCCCGCAATATTGAGGAAAATGTCA